>CAZSOE010000390.1:1475-2511 GCA_964608335.1 uncultured Chloracidobacterium sp. | reverse complement strand
ATGCGGGCTTCCCCGACATAATCACGACCTGGGGTTGGAAGGGCGGCAAGCGCGTAAACCTTCAATCCGCGGTGAACTACCCGTTCGACGAGGGTCCGCGAGGCGGACGGACGGCGGTTGTTTCGGGCTCACTCGGCTTGCCAGGAGCAACCCTGACGACGCCCGGCCGCGACTACGGTAACCTGATCGAGACAAAGTGGGACGAGCGCGGTCGACCCATCGAGAAACGCCGATTTGCGAGCGTAGGATCGCTCGTCTATGTTGAACATTACGCCTACTCCGGTGATCAGGTCGATGTAAGGACCGTCGACAGTTCCGGCGGATTCATGGGCCGGGTCCGGCACCGGCGCGATCGACTCAATAACACCCTTGAGACCGAAACGTTATTCGACACCGGTTCAGTAGCTGAAACCGTAAAGTTTGAATACAAGTTTGACGACCGCGGAAATTGGATCGAGAAGCGGGTCTTTCGCAAATCGGGCGTCGGTCGCCGGGTTTCCTGGAAAGCGGAAGGTGTTTACTTCCGCAATATCTCGTACCTGGACGATCCGTCCACGCGCCGTGTCGGCTAAATAGAAAACTCACCGCTGACTTACGTAATCGCTGGTTTTTGCTGAAAACCGCCAGGGCTTGTTGGCGTCCTCGCCAGCGTAATCGATGCCGATACGCGGGCCGGCGGCGATGTTGGCCTTTTTGATCGATCGATAGTCCTCGAGCCAGACCTGTTTGCCGCGCAGGTCAGCGCCGTTCAGACTGCGGTCGATCCTCAAGGCGATACAGAGCTTGCCTGGGCCGGAGGTGAGGTTGCGGTCCTTCATTTCGCCGCGACGGGCGCGCATTGTATCGATACCTTCGACCGGCTCGACGGCGCGGATGAGGACGGCGTGCGGGTGACCGGGAGGTCCGGTGACGACGTTGAACTGGTAATACATTCCGTAAACAAAGAAGACGTAGACGTGACCGGCATGGCCGTACATGACTTCGTTGCGGGCTGTACGACGACCACCGTATGAATGTGCTGCGCGGTCCTGGATGC
>CAZSOE010000390.1:0-1465 GCA_964608335.1 uncultured Chloracidobacterium sp. | reverse complement strand
GGAGCTTACCCAGCAGGTCGCGGGCCACGGCAACCGGGTCCTCGCGCTCGTAGAAACTCACTGGCAATTTCCTTCCTCCCGGCATGCAATTATCCTATCAACACCGACATCTAATCGGTTAGAATCTCAAAGGAATGCGTGTAAAAAGTTTTTTTCTTCTTATCCTCGTGCTGCCGGTTTGCGCCTTCGGTCAGAAGCCCACCGACATTCTTGCGACTACGACCCTTAAGCCCTTCAAGGTGGCCGACCTTTCGGCGGAAGCTCAAGCTGCGCTCGCCCAGGTGCCGGCTGACACGGCCAGGATCCGTTCGGCATTGCTGGACCAGGTGCTCAACGCGCAGGCGGCTGACATCGAAGCGCGCGCGCGCGGCATTTCGGCCGGAAAGCTGGTCGCGCTGGAAAAAGCCAAGGTCCCGCAGCCTACTGAGGCCGAGATCAAGGCCGTCTATGACGCAAATCGCGATGAGATCGGTTCGGTGTCTCTGGAGCAGGCCCGCCCACAGCTCGTTGCCTATCTCAGGAGCCAGCCTGAGCAGAAGCTGCTCAACGACCTCTTCACCCAGCTTCGCCCGATATATAAAGTTGCCCTCTGAAAGGAAGTGAACGCTCCCGGCCTCCTACCCACCGACGTCGTCGGGACGGTCAACGGTAAGCCGGTCACAGCGAAGCAGTTCGAGGACCTGGTGCGACACGAGCTTTTTGACCTTCGGGCGGACCTGGCCGAATTTATTCTTGCTGAACTGGACGAAGCGATCTATGCGGCGGTGGTCGCCGAAGAAGCGCGCGTGTCGGGCATCGACAGCGGCACGCTGATCGCGCAGGAGATCACCAACAAACTGAAGGACTTCTCGGATGAAGAACGAGGAACGCTCGAGGCCGCCTTTCGCAAGCGTCTTTGGACTAAGTATCAGGTCAAAGTGCTGTACAAGGCGCCCGCCCCTCCTGTTCAGGTCATTTCTTTTGACGACGACCCGGCACAGGGGCCGATCGCCGCGCCGGTCAAGATCGTGATGTTCAGCGATTTTCAGTGCTCGGCGTGCGCCGCGGTGTACCCTATGCTCAAACAGGCGATCGCGGCGTATCCGGGGCGTATCCGGCTGGTCGTTCGTGACTTTCCGCTCGAATCGATCCACCCCGGGGCCTTCGACGCCGCGCGTGCGGCAGCGGCGGCAAACGCTCAGGGCAAGTTCTTCGAATACACCGAGCTGCTTTACAAGAACCAGGCCGCCTTCGACGAGGCCTCGCTGAAAAAGTACGCGGCACAGATCGGTTTGAACGCCGCAAAGTTTGATATAGACTTTAACTCCGCCGCGACGGCTGCCGAGGTCAGGAAGGACATTGCTGACGGCGACTCGTACGGCGTGACATCGACGCCGACGATCTTTGTTAACGGCGTCCGAGTGCGGCAATTCTCAGTAAATGATCTTCGCGCGGCGATCGAGCGGGCACTGCGGCCGGGACCATA
>CAZSOE010000389.1:0-2514 GCA_964608335.1 uncultured Chloracidobacterium sp. | reverse complement strand
GGGCGAATATTCGCTGGAAAGTGACCGCGATAAAGGCCGAATAGGTCAAAGAAGATCAGCCGCGGATGAACGCTGATAACGCGGATCAGGGATGTCTGCCGGCTGGCGTGTTCTTGCTCCGCGTCAACTGCGCTTATCCGCGGCTAAATCGCGTCTTTTGCCCGGCGGTTTCGCGGACAAAGAGTTCCTCGAGCGATTGCTTGACCGGGTGGATCGCGATGAGGTGCCCTCCCGCATTGCGTGTGATGGCGAGGACCGCTTCGACATCAGTTTCGTCGAGAACGGTGATAACCGCTCCCGCGGGCTTTGGCGAGATCGTCGCACCGGCGATGAATTCGATCTTCTCGCGGATGGAATCGGCATCGACTCCCTGAATGCTGATCTCGAGCGAGCGCTGTTCTTCGTCGCTCGCGAGCAACTCGCTGAGGTTGCCGGTCGCGGCAAGCCGTCCGCCGCGCAGGATCGCGACCTCGTCGCAGAGCGACTCGATATCTGAGAGGATGTGGGTTGACATAAAGACAGTCGTGCCTTTTTCGCGAAGGCCCGCGATCAGCTCGCGTATCTCGCGACGACCCACAGGGTCCAGACCGCTCATCGGCTCGTCAAGAAAGACGATCTCAGGGTCGTTTATCAGGCACTGTGCGAGGGCGACGCGCTGGAGCATTCCCTTGGAATACTTTCGCAGCTGCCGACGCCATTCTTTCTCGGCGAGACCGACGGCGGTCAACAGGTCACGGGTCTTTGCCTCGCGTGTCGGGGTATTGTAGCCGAATAGGCGCCCGAAGTGGTCCATCACTTCACGCGCCGTGAGGTAATCGTAAAAATACGGATTCTCGGGGCAGTATCCGATCCGGCGGTGCATCTCGACATTCGAAATGTCGTGTCCCAGGATACGTGCGTCGCCGGCAGTCGGGAAGATCAACCCCATCAATAGCTTGATCGTCGTCGTCTTGCCCGCGCCGTTGCCGCCGAGGAAGCCGAACACCTGCCCGGCCTTGACCTTCAGCGAGAGGCCGTCCAGTGCACGGACCTGTTTCTTTTTTAGAAAACCGGTCGTGAAGTCCTTGGTCAGGCCGGATGTTTCTACAACGAAGTCCATAAGTGTTTCAGCGTTCGCCCGGGAGACCGCTTTTTTTCGGATCGGGACGCACGCGACAGGCGTCTCTGTCGAGCAAGTATGCCGCTCCCGTCGGGTCGGCGATCCGGCCCGCCGCATCGACACGGAAATCGCGGCCTTCGGGCAGTTTCGTCTGCATCAGGCGCGGAAAGATCTCGCGCAGGTCGTTCGCGCAGCGGCCGTGCTCTTCACGAAATTCGGCGAGCGCCGTGTCGATCGCCTCGCGCTCGTCGAGCGAATCAAGCTCAGCGAGCCGGCGCTCGGCCGTGATACGTACGGCTGCGTCGTCGCTTCCCTCGTACATCTGCCGGAAGATCTGGCGTGCCGTGGCGCGGCTGCCGCCTTCGGTCAGCATCATGGCGCCCATCATCCTCATGAACGGCGCGGCCCCGGCGATGCGCGAGCCGCGGTCGTACGCGTCGGCCGCCTCGGCGTAACGGCCCAGCTTCCAGTAGATAAAGCCCAGGTGCTGGTAGAGCCGCCAGGCCTCGGGGTTTTTCTCGATGCCTTTTTTCGTTATCGCGATCGCCTTCTCGGGATCGATGGCCGGCATCACGATCGCGCCGTAGGAATATGCCGCGATGAAGTGCGGGTCAAGGTCGGTCGCGTTCTCGAGAAACGGATACAAGAGGCGCGGGTTGAGGTCGCGCAGGTCGTCGAGGTTGATGGTCTCGGCCGGCCGGCTGAGGATCTTGTCGCCGATGTATTGAAGGCTGCGCATCCAGTACCAGTCGGCGATCAGTCCGTCGAGTCCGAACGCGAACCCCTTTACACGCGAGCCGTTGAAGCACAAGTCGGTGTCGCCGTAGGTTTCGGGAAGCGCCGGCCGCTGCCGCTCGATACGATCGCTCAGGGCGAAGACGCCCATAAAACCCGCTGCGACAATTAGTGCGGCCAGAAAGACAGCGACGATGGGGTTCGGACGTTTCATTTGAAATTACGCCGGTTGAATATGACAACTGCGATCGTCAAAAGGATCACATCGAAGATCAGCGCATAAGCAGCCGCGAGACCGAGCATTGCCGGCGGTGCGGCCTGCCCGTTCGAGGTTTCGGTGATAAAGCTGAAATGTGAAAGATTCGGCAGCAGGTAATAGACGCCGTTGAAGAAAACAACGGCCGAGCGCGAGCCGAGGCTCCCGGCCAGATCGCGGAGGCTCGTGCTGAAGTGCCCGATCACGAAAACAAGGAACGTCAGCAGTGCCGATAACGCCGGTGTCGAGAATGACGACAACAGTATCGCGACCGCAGTAACGATCGTCAGCTCGAAGTAAATGAGCAGGATCGCACCCCAAATCTTTGCGGCAAGGTCGCCGCCGCCGACGTAGAGCAACGCCAGTGAGACCCCGACGCCCATCACAGCGACATTCACAAACAGCGTAAGGCAAAGACCTAGGT
>CAZSOE010000388.1:0-2517 GCA_964608335.1 uncultured Chloracidobacterium sp. | reverse complement strand
GCTACAAGTCGGGCACATACGGCAGTCCCAGAAACGCGATCGACGATTGGCAGTTCATGCCGGCGGCGAGCCGAATGGAAGCCATCTGGATGGCGCGATGGGATAACGTTCAGTCGGTCTGGACCTACGTATCGTTCGCGAACTTTCCTAACAATGTTTGGGACAGCCACCAGCGGATCAAACAATGGCAGGCGCCTCACGACGAGACCTGGGGCGGGGTGACGTTCAATATCGACGGCAATATTGCGGACGGGCCCGTGTCTGGTGTCGCGGTAGCCAGGAACAAGAACGCCGATTTCGACGGCGACGGCAAAACTGATGTAAGCGTCTTCAGACCGGAGAATGGTGTCTGGTACATCCTCAACAGCTCTAACTCGTCAGTGACCTATGTTCAGTTTGGGCTCGCGGGCGATATTCCCACGCCGGGTGATTACGATGGTGATGGACGAACGGATCCCGCCGTTTATCGTCCGTCGCAGGGCATCTGGCATCTGCTGACGAAGGCGAATAACTACACCGCACGCCAATGGGGCGCGAATGGTGATATTCCCGTCGCCGCGGATTACAACGGCGATGGCAAGACCGATCTTGCGGTCTTTCGACCGTCGAGCGGTGTTTGGTATATCGCCAACAGCGACAGCCTCGGGACCTTTGTCGGATACGGGTGGGGCGCGAACGGCGACAAACCGGTGGTGGGTGATTACGATGGCGACGGCAAGTCCGACTTCGCAGTTTTCCGTCCGTCGAACGGCGTTTGGTACGTGGTCCGGAGCTCGGACGGCGGCTTCTCCTTTACCCCGTTCGGTCTGAACGGAGATCTGCCTGCCCAGGGCGATTTCGACGGCGACGGCAATACCGATCGCGTCCTCTTTCGTGAATCTGACCGCGTTTGGTATATCCTGCGAAGCTCCGACGACGGTGTCAGCTACTACACCTGGGGCGATAGCGGCGACCTGCCAGCGACCGGAGATTACGACGCCGACGGCAAGGCCGACGTCGGTCTCTTCCGTCCTTCGGAGGGCGGCTGGTACGTCCTACTCAGCGGCGGCGGCTTCCTCGGTTCCAGTTGGGGCGCAGCGAACGACGCTGCCGTTCCCAATGCATATCTGCCGCGATAAGATCCCGCCCTCCCTTTTGATTCACGCGGGCTAACGGTAGAATTACATCTTTTGGCCGCCGGGCCGGATGTTCATCTATGCTGCGAGCTGGTATCGTTGGGCTGCCCAACGTCGGAAAATCGACACTTTTTAACGCCTTGACCGCGCAGGAAGCGGCTCTTGCGGCTAATTATCCATTTGCCACGATCGAGCCGAATATCGGTGTCGTCGCCGTGCCGGACGATCGGCTCGAACCACTTGCAAGGATCGTCAAGACGGAAACGATCGTGCCTGCGACGGTAGAATTCGTCGATATCGCGGGCCTTGTTCGCGGAGCTTCAAAGGGCGAGGGGCTCGGCAATCAGTTCCTCGCCAACATCCGCGAGGTCGATGCCGTGGTTCAGGTCGTCCGCTGCTTCGAGGACGAGAACATCGTTCACGTCGAGGGTTCGGTTGATCCGGTTCGCGATATCGAGACGATACAGATCGAACTCGCGCTCGCCGATCTCGCGACAGTCGAAAGGCGGCGTGACCGGGCGGAGCGGGCCGCAAAAACGGGCGATAAGGACGCAAAGAAGGAGCTTGAACTTCTCGACAAGATCCAGCCGTTCCTTGAAGACGGCCGCCCGGCACGCGCCCTCGGCCTCACTGACGAGGAAAAGGCGATCGTGCGGCAATGGTTCCTGTTGACACGCAAACCGACTATCTTTGCCGCGAATGTCGATGAGGCAACGATCGCCGATCCGGCCGGCAATCCGCACGTCGGAGCGGTCCGCGAGTACGCAAAAAAAGAAAACGACGATGTCGTCGTCATCTGCGCCCAAATGGAGGCCGAGCTTGTTGCCCTTGACCCTGCGGAACGCAAGGAGTATCTCGAGCATCACGGCGTTTCGTCGAGCGGCGTCGACGAACTGATCAAGGCCGCGTTTCACACTCTCGGCCTGATGTCGTTCCTCACCGCCGGCGAGAAACAGGTCCGCGCGTGGACCATCCCGCAGGGAACGACCGCGCCAAAAGCCGCCGGCGAGATCCATACCGATTTCGAGCGCGGGTTTATTCGTGCCGAGATCGTGTCATACGACGACCTTCTGCGCGTCGGTTCATACGCTGCCGCCCGCGACGAGGGTTTGCTGCGTCTCGAAGGAAAGGAGTACGTGATGCACGAGGGCGACGTTGTCAATTTCCGCTTCAATGTGTGACCCTCGGAAAAGGTGACAATAGTCACTGGAATTTTTCCGCTTTTGGGGTAATATTATTTTGTAAGCCTCCGGCATTTTGGCCCCATGAAACCGGCTGCGTTCAAGACCAAGGTCATCGCTCTATTTCTTGTGGCATTCGTTTGCCTCAATGCGGGCGGGGCTGTTTGCGTGGCTTACTGCCAGACCGAAAAAGCGATCACGCCCGCGGCTCACGACCCGGT
>CAZSOE010000387.1:0-2522 GCA_964608335.1 uncultured Chloracidobacterium sp. | reverse complement strand
GGTGATCTCTTTCTCCGGACCGGCGACGGCAACCACACCGTTTTTGTTCTCACCGCGGAGGTGTTCGCCAGAGAGATTGACCGTCGCGTAGCTAACATCCAGCCCCGAGACGCGTTCTGCCTCGCCGACTGCCTTTTTGATCGAATCGGCAACGGCCTCGGTCGAAGTAACGACACCTCGACGCAGCCCTTTGGACTCAGCCTCGCCGATGCCGACGATATTCATCACACCATCCGCCGACGGCTCGCCGATAACGCACCGCACGCGGCTCGTTCCGATATCGAGTCCTACTGCTTGTATTTCACTGCTCATTGCCTATATCCAAATACGTGATAACGGGCGAGACGCCCTCGGAATTGACCGACTTGACCTTTGCTCCCTTGCCGCTGACAGCCTCGATCGCTGTCCGCAGACTCTTGCCTAATTCGTCTCGAGAAAGAGTGACCGTGATCGGGCGTCCCGAGTCCTCGATCAAGGCGATAGGGTCACGCGGATTACTGAGATTGACCTCCTTCACACGCGAGATCAGGTCGAACTGCTTCCATTCGTCGAGCATTTTTCGAAACACCTTCAAGCGAGCGATATTCTCCGGCGTCGACTTTTCGGATTTCGACTCGTCCCAGCCCTTCATTACAAAAGGAAAGTTCTTTTCCGCCGCCGTTGCCTTGACCAAAAGCACCGCTTCACCATCGACCAGATAATCCCCCGAACTCATCCTTACTACCGCCGCGGGCACCCGTTCGACAATATCGACCCGGATCCCCGCCGGGAGCGAACGTGAGACCGCCGCCGTCTTAACGAACGGGAACTTCTCGATCTTGGCCTTTATCTCACCGAGGTCGGCGTTCCACACGCCCGGCTTCTCGACCTCGGACGATACGATACGCCGGATATCTTCGACCGGCGTGCGATCAGTCCCGCGAATGTCTATCGACCGGACATCAAAAAATTTCGAATCGGTTGCGTTTCGATAGAAGGTAAAACCAAAGGCCGCGATACAAGCGATCAAGATCCCGCTGATCAACAGCGGCAGGCCGAATCTGCCGATGCCACGGACGGCCGACTCGCGGCGTACGCGCGACGAGGTCTTGCGGGCCCGCAATTTTGTCGAGCCGGCGCGTGATTTCACCGATGCCTTCTTCGTCTTCGCCATGTTTTGGGCTATCCGCCGTTCGTCAACCTCTCAACGATCTCATCCGACAACCGCGTAACGCTGCCCGCGCCCAGCGTTATTACAAGATCGTTGGGTTTTAGGTCGGGAACGACACGATCCGTCGCGGTGTCAATATCACCGATATACGTGACATTCTTGTGTCCAAACTTCTTGATGTTCTCCGTCAATACCTCGGCGGTAATACCTTCGATCGGGGTTTCGCTCGCGGCATAAATATCGAGGATGTAGAGAACGTCCGCGTTGTTGAAAGCCACGACAAAATCGTCCATCAATTCCTGCGTCCTCGTGTACCTGTGCGGCTGGAAAACGACGACAGTGCGCTTACCGCCCGAGCTGTTCTTGGCGGCAGACAAGGTCGCCACGATCTCGGTCGGATGGTGGCCGTAGTCATCGACAACGGTGATGCCGTTAGCCTCGCCCTTGAACTGAAACCGCCGGTTCGCGTTCTTGAACCCCTTGAATGCCTCGGCGATCTTTTCAAATGGAACCTCAAGCTCCAACGCAACCGCCGTCGCTGCCAAAGCGTTGTAAACATTATGCTTACCAGGAACGGGCAGGTCGATCTCGCCGAGCATCGTGCCGCGTTGGGTTACCGTGAAGGCCGATCCGAAATTCTCGTTGTAACGAATGTCATTCGCCGAGATATCCGCCTGGGCGGTCAGCCCGTAGGTAACGCGTCGGCGTTTGATCGCCGGAATGATCAGTTGAACATTCGGGTCGTCCAGACAGATGATCGCCGCGCCATAGAACGGGACCTTGTTGACGAAATCGGTAAAGCACTGAACGACGTCATCCATGCCTTTGTACGACTCCATATGCTCCTTGTCGATGTTAGTGACAACTGCGATCGTTGGATAGAGCATAAGGAACGACCGGTCGCTCTCGTCCGCCTCGGTAACGAACCAGTCCGATTGACCGAGCTTCGCGTTTGACCCGAGCGCCGCGACGACACCTCCCACGACCGTCGTCGGATCGATACCTGCATAGCCGAGGATCGTGGCGATCATTGAGGTGGTCGATGTCTTGCCATGGGTGCCTGAGACTGCAACGGCGTACGGCTTAAGGGTCATCAGTTCGGCGAGCATTTCGGCCCGAGGGATCACCGGTATACCTCGTTCTTTGGCCTCAACGACTTCAGGGTTGTCCTCCCGCACGGCAGACGAATAGACGACTACCTGGGCATCCTGAACATTATCTGCCGAGTGGCCCTCGGCGATACGAATGTTGAAAAGGCTTTCGAGACGGTCGGTATTCTTTGATCTCTTCGCATCCGAGCCTGACACCACAAAGCCCAAATTGCAGAGCACCTCGGCGATGCCGCTCATGCCGATGCCGCCAATACCGATAA
>CAZSOE010000386.1:0-2524 GCA_964608335.1 uncultured Chloracidobacterium sp. | reverse complement strand
TCGAGTTTCATGCGGTCGGCGACCGCCGCAACGATCTCATGCTTGGTCGCGGGCGGCTCGACGCCGCTTAACGTAAGTACGGCGCCAAAGAGCACCGCAAAACTCCCCAGGCTCTCGGACATCAATTCCTTAAGGCCTTCGACCGACGTTGAGGCCGGAATATACTGCCTGCGTAACTGAAGCAGCTTGCTCCGAAGCTCATATTCGACCTGATGACGCAGGTTGCGATCGTCGACCTTGAGCCCCTCGAGCACGTCGGTGCCGAAGAGCACCTTGTGCGCGACGGTCATCGCGTGAAACTCGATCGGGAAAACGTCAGCCGCGTTTGCGAGCTCCGAAAATGTGAAATAGATCGGCACCGGGTGACCGAGCCGCGACCATTCGCGGATGCACGCGTGCGCGTTCCTCAGGTCCCGAGGGCCGATCTTGTCGAGCGCGACAAGGATGTTGTAGTCCGACCGCTGTGGCACAAAATCGCCCGCCGCCGCCGACCCATACAAGATGACCGACACCAGGTTCTTGCCGTGCGTTGATCTCAGATCGTCGATAAAGTCAGCAAAATAGTCTCTCATTCTCACCAGCCTCCCCCGGCTCCTCCGCCACCGAAATCGCCGCCGCCCCCAAAACCGCCAAATCCACCGTCGCCGCCGAATCCGCCACCTCCGCTCCAGCCTCCGGACGAGGAACTCCCGCCGGACAGACTTGAACCAATGATGCCGCCGATTATTGCCGGCAGAATGCTGTCGCCATCATCATCGCGACGCCCTCCCCATCGGTCTCTGTCGCCTTTCTTTGGCCCGCCCCGGCCTGACGAGCCGGCGATGATCAGAATGATGATCGCGATCACGACGATCGCACAGCAAATGAGCCCGCCAACGGGAACCGACGACCCAGCCGGCCGGGTCGAGACCGGGCGGTTCGCGTTCGTATTGCCAGATGCAACGTTCCCTTTGTTCTCGATCGTGCGAATGTATGCCTCGATCGTGTCTGCAATGCCCTTGCCGTAGTTCCCTTTCCGAAACTCAGGCACGAGATATTGCCGCTGCAGGCTGCCGACGAGGCCGTCAGGCAGCTCATCCTCGAGGTCGCGGCTGACCTGTGTAAAATACTTGCGGTCGTCGACAGCGACGAACAGCAGCGCGCTCGGGTTGTCGTCGGTCTTCGCCCCGATGCCCCAGCCGCGGGCGACGGCGAGCGAATAGTCGAAAATGTCGCGCTCGCCCGTCGTCCTGACAACGGCAACGCCGATCTCGACCGATGGATTCGTCTTGTCGCGAAATTCCTTGAGCCGTTTCTCAAGCTGCTCTTTTGTCGGCGCGTCGATCACGCCCGCATAGTCGTTTACAAAACCGGTCGGCGAAGGCAGCGGCGCGGCATCCTGTCCAAACGCCAGAAGCGACGTGAGACAGAGACCGGCAATTGCCACAAACCAACGGTGAAATGACAGTTTTACCATCCTCCGCCAGCCCCTCCGCCGCTGAACCCACCGCCCCCGCTAAAACCACCAAACCCGCCGCCGCCAAATCCCCCACCTATGCGACCGCCACCAAACCCGCCGGCGCCGAAAACACCGGCAGTGCCCGACGCTCCCGTCCACGTTCCCGCGCTTCCCGATCCTTTGTTCGCGGCGGCCAGTGCCTTCCAATCGGTGGTCCGGATCGCTTGAATTATCGCCCACACCAGCAGCGCCAGGACCGCGACCAGCAGAACACAAGCCAGGATGCCGAGAAAGATCAGGGCACCGCGAAGGAACGGGTCCATCGGCTGTCGCGTTCGTCCGACGAACGGTTGGGCGTTGCCAGCGGAACGATTTGCGGCGGGACGAGTCTCGCCGATCGTGGGCAGTGACTCGCCTTTGATCTTGGAGATGTAGGCGTCGAGCGTATCCGAAATGCCCTTGCCGTAGTTGCCTTTCTTGAATTCGGGGACCAGATACTGGCGTTGGATGTTCCCTACAACGCCATCAGGGAGCTCGTCCTCAAGATCGCTGCTGATCTGGGTGAAATACTTACGGTCGTCGATCGCGATAAAAAGCAGCGCGGCCGGGCTGTCGTCTTCCTTTGAACCAATGCCCCAGCCGCGTGCCACCGCAAGCGAATAATCGAATATCGGGCGATCGCCGGTCGTCTTAACGATGGCTACTGCGATCTCAACCGACGGTTTGGTCGTTTCCTTAAGGGACTTGAGCTTCTGCTCAAGGCGTTCCTTTGTCGCGGCGTCCAGAACACCCGCGTAATCGTTCACGAAACCGGTCGGCGGCGGCAGGGGCGAGACGTCGGGCGACCACGGGCGCGTTTCCTGCCCAAGCGCTACTGTCGCGGCCAACAAAAGCGTTGCCGCGGCGAATAGGAGACCGTATTTTTGCGGCAAAACGTTACGTTTCATCAAATATGAAATGATTTTGCCAAATCCAGAGACAGAATACGATGAAGCCCGGCCGCATGTTCGGTAAATCAAGACCTTCCGGGCGCACGTCGAACGTCAACAATGCGTGCTCGGAAGACCCTCATTGCGTTCCGCACTG
>CAZSOE010000385.1:0-2550 GCA_964608335.1 uncultured Chloracidobacterium sp. | reverse complement strand
GTGGCTATTTCTTTTAAATAGGTGCGCGGTGCGCCCGCACGCAATAAGACCGCCCGCCGATCAGGCCTGCAGCCGTTAACAAAAGGTATCGCCGCTATGAGAAAGCCCCTTGCTCTATGCTTCGTATTCATCTCGTTCTGCCTCTTCCTGCGCGACCCGCGACCGGGTTCGACCGTGTCCGCACAGCAGGATCGCGTGAGTAAGACCCAGGACAGCGACATTCAGCTCGCGCGCAAGATCGCAAGGCTGGCCGACCGGTCGGCCGACGGCCTGAATTCGGTTCAAAAGTCCGACGGCTCGCTCGAAATGGACCTCGAGGACCGGTTCCAGAACGTAATGTTGTCAAAGATCGGGGCCGACGGCACGCCGGCCGCCGGATGTGTCACGAGCCTCGGCGAGGCCAACGAGTTCTTCGGACGCGACCTCGAGACCGGCGATCCGGTCTCGCCTACCCGATACCATGTGGGCCAACCGACGATCGCCGAGCGCCACGGCATGTCGCGAACCGAGTACGAGTTCTACACGCGGCTGCTTGCCGCGGTCGAATCCGGCGAGAGCCCGACGTCCGCCACCTTGACGATCCTGAATGGCGACGGCGCGGGCGAGGGTTTTAACGATCCGACGCCGGTCTCGCCCGAAGGCGGGAATTCCGGCACGACGCGCGGCCAGCAGCGGCTCAACCTTTTCAATTTTGCAGCGTCGATCTGGGGCGGCTTTCTCGACAGTACGGTCACGACCCGTATAAATGCCCAGTTCAATTCGCTGACTCCGTGCTCGTCGGGCGGCGGCGTCCTCGGTTCCGCGGGCACGGCGACCATCCATTCAAACTTTGCTAACGCCCCGTTCTCTTCCACCTGGTATCACGCCGCGCTCGCGAACAAGCTTAGCGGCAGCGACCTGAGCCCTTCGGCCGACATTAACACAACTTTCAACAGCGACGTGGACACCGGATGTCTCGGCGCGGGCACCCGCTTTTACTATGGCCTGGACAACGCGACGCCTGGGAACCGCGTGAACCTGTTGGTCGTCCTGCTTCACGAGATGGGACACGGCCTCGGTTTCTCGAGCTTCGTCAACGGCTCAACAGGCGCGCTGAACGGTGGATTGCCCGATGCTTACACGCGTTTCCTGCTCGACCGGACGACCGGGAAGTACTGGCACGAAATGACAAACACCGAGCGCCAGGCATCGGCTATCAATCCCGGCAATGTGCTGTGGGACGGGCCCAACGTCAAGATCGCGTCCGGATACCTGACCAGCGGCCGCGAGTCCTCGACCGGCGGCGTCCAGCTTTTTACCCCGAATCCGCTTCAGGGCGGCTCGTCGATCTCGCATTTCGACAGCGCGATCTCGCCGAACCTTTTGATGGAGCCGTCGATCAACTTCGGGCTGCCGATCAACCTCGACCTCACGCGCCAGCAGATGCGCGATATCGGCTGGTATCGCGATACGAATGGCGACATGATCCCGGATACGATGACGAACGTACAGCCATCGGGCGGAACGGTCGCGATCGGCTCACCTATCAATATCACGTGGACGAATACAGGTGGCTTTAATCGTAACGTCACGATCGAGCTCTCGACGGATGGCGGTGTGACATTCCCGGTTACCATCGCGACCGACGTAGCCAATACCGGTTCCTTCTCATACACCGTTCCGAATCTGCCGACCTCCCAGGCCCGCGTCCGCGTTCGCGAGCACAATTTTGTAAATCCCGCCGGAACGTCGTCGTCAAACTTCTCGATATCGTCCGTGATCGGCGGCAGCGGCGTTGAGTTCGATTATGACGGTGACGGCAAGACGGATGTATCGACATTTCGTCCGGCGAACGGCGTTTGGTACCTAAACCGGTCAACGGCGGGTATCGCCGGGTTCGCGTGGGGCGCGGGTACGGACCGGATCGTTCCTGCGGATTACGATGCCGACGGAAAGACCGACCTCGCCGTTTTCCGCCCCTCGGAAGGCAAGTGGTACATTCTGAACAGCTCGACGTCGACGTTTTCGACCGGGCTCTGGGGTGTTGCGACAGACATTCCGGCCCCGGGCGATTACGACAACGACGGGCGTGCCGACCTCGCGATCTTTCGCCCATCGGATGGCAACTGGTGGATCGATCGCACGACCGCCGGCACCATCGTGTATCAGTTCGGGGCGAGCGGCGACCACCCCGTCGTGGGCGACTACGACGGAGACGGACGAAGCGATGTGGCTCTGTTTCGGCCATCCTCGGGCGTCTGGTACCTTTTCCGCTCGACCGCGGGCGTGATCGGCTACCAATTTGGCATTGGCACCGACAAGGTCGTCCCTGCAGATTACGATGGCGACGGCAAGACCGACATCGCGGTGTATCGTCCATCCGAAGGGAAGTGGTACATCGTCAACAGCGGCTCGCCAACCTATCCCGTTCACGTCTTTGGCGCTCCGACGGATATCCCCGCACCCGGCGATTACGACGGCGACGGCCGCGCCGACATTGCGATCTTTCGCCCATCCGACGGCAACTGGTGGCTCAACCGCTCGACCGCAGGGCTGATCGTCCAGCAATTC
>CAZSOE010000384.1:0-2558 GCA_964608335.1 uncultured Chloracidobacterium sp. | reverse complement strand
TGCCGCTTATAAACGGATCGTTCTGGTGGAAGGCAGAAGGAACTTTCCGGAAAACGTCGAAAAGCAGATTCGAATGGCGATCGCGGCTGTGTTCGATTCCTGGATGGGCAAGCGAGCGATCGATTATCGACGCGTCCACCGCATCGCCGGCGACTTAGGCACCGCAGTCAATGTCCAAGCGATGGTGTTTGGCAATCTCGGCGAAACAAGCGGCACCGGCGTTTGCTTTACTCGCAATCCTTCTACTGGCGAAAAGACGCTCTACGGCGAATACCTGCTCAATGCGCAGGGCGAAGATGTCGTCGCGGGAATTCGCACGCCGCTGTCGATCTCGGTCCTGCAGGAACAGATGCCGGAGGTATATGTGCAGCTCCTGGAACTGACCGGCCGGCTTGAGCGCCATTACCACGACATGCAGGACATCGAGTTTACGATCGAGCGAGGAAAACTGTTCATCCTACAAACCCGAGCCGGAAAACGGACCGGCACGGCTTCGGTCAAGATCGCAGTCGGGATGGTGAAGGAGGGCTTGATAGACCGGAAAACGGCGCTGCAAAGGGTTTCGCCTGAGCATCTTGACCAGCTTCTTCACCCGACGATCGATCCGTCGGCCGACGCTGAACCGATCGCAACCGGATTGCCGGCCAGCCCCGGTGCGGCACAGGGCATTGTCGTCCTCGATCCCGACGATGCCGAGGATATGGTCAGGCAGGGACATAAGGTCATACTTGTCCGGCGCGAAACAAGTCCTGAGGACTTTCACGGCATGGTCATCGCGGAAGCTGTCCTGACCCAGCGTGGTGGAATGACCAGCCACGCGGCCGTGGTCGCGCGCGGGATGGGCAAACCTTGCGTCGCCGGCGCATCGGACATCGACGTCAACTACGGGCACAACGAGTTCACGGTCGGCGATCTGACAATAACGAAAGGTGAATGGATAACCATCGACGGGACGACCGGCCATGTTTTCAACGGACAGGTGCCCACCGTACAGCCGCAGCTTGGCGAAGATTTTGAGATGTTGATGACCTGGGCCGACGAGGTTCGCCGGCTCAAGGTGCGGGCGAACGCCGATACCGGACATGATTCCGAGGTAGCGCGCCGATACGGCGCTCAGGGAACGGGGCTTTGCAGAACGGAACATATGTTCTTCGGCGACGACCGTTTGGCCGTCATGCGCGAGATGATTCTCGCGGCCGGCCTCGGCGAACGCGAAAAGGCTCTTGCGCAGCTTCTTCCATATCAAAGAAAGGACTTCATCGAGATCTTTCGTGCCATGAACGGTCTGGCCGTTACCATCCGGCTGCTCGATCCGCCGCTTCACGAATTTCTTCCAGCCAAGCCCGAGCTAATGGAAGAGCTGACGGAGCTGAAGTTCAACGCCCGAAAGGCGAGCCCGAGGGAAATGAACTTCTTGTTGGACGAGATAGCCGAAAAAAGAAGGCTTCTCCGTCGCGTGGAAATCCTTTCGGAAGCAAATCCGATGCTCGGTCTTCGCGGCTGCAGGCTTGGGATCGTTTATCCGGAAGTCACGCGAATGCAGGTCCGCGCGATATTCGAGGCCGCGTGCGAGGTACGCAATGACGGCATCGAAGTGCGGCCGGAAATCATGATCCCGCTTATCTCGACTGTCGAGGAATTTCGCAATCAAGCGGCGCTGGTGAGAGAAGTCGCGACGCAGGTCCTAAAAGATAACGGCGTCGACATGGACTTCCTTGTCGGGACGATGATCGAGCTGCCGAGAGCGGCGCTGGTGGCGGACAAGATTGCAGCCGAGGCGGATTTCTTCTCCTTCGGCACGAACGACCTGACCCAAACGACCCTTGGACTGAGCCGCGACGACTCGGGCAAATTCCTGCCTAAATATGTGGAAGATAAGGTCTATGCTGACGATCCGTTTCAAACCCTCGATCAGGAAGGTGTAGGTCAGCTCGTCAGGATGGCCGTCGAACGCGGACGATCCGCGAAGCCTACGATCAAACTAGGTATCTGCGGCGAGCACGGCGGTGATCCTCGTTCGATCGAGTTCTTCGATTCAATCGGACTGGACTATGTAAGTTGCTCGCCGTTCCGCATTCCGATCGCAAGGCTGGCCGCAGCCCAAACAGTATTGGCCCGATCCGAGGCGAAGTAATATGTCAATCTCTCTTGACGATCTTACCGTAAAGACCGATCTTTCGGACCACGCCGCAGGCACCGGCCCGGTCAGGACCCGGCGTCCCAGGTACGTTGATTTCTTCCCGCCCTGTAACAACGCATGTCCCGCGGGTGAAGACGTTCAATCGTGGTTGGCGCTTGCCCAGGCGGGCGAGTACCGCGAGGCATGGGAGAAGCTGACTGAAGAAAATCCGATGCCGGCGATCCATGGGCGCGTTTGTTATCACCCTTGCGAAACCTCGTGCAATCGGGGTTCGGTCGATGGCTCGGTGAGCATCCACGCGATTGAGCGTTTCTTAGGCGACCTCGCCATTACACAAGACTGGCAGTTTCCATCTCCACGAAAATCGACCGGGCGACGCGTGCTTGTGGTCGGAGCGGGGCCGAGCGGCTTGTCGGCC
>CAZSOE010000383.1:0-2559 GCA_964608335.1 uncultured Chloracidobacterium sp. | reverse complement strand
AAAGGCCGTCGGCGAACCGCCGCTGATGTACGGCATCGGGGCATATTTCGCTATCCGCAATGCGATAACGGCCTTCACAGATTGCTCGCCCGCTTTCGATCTGCCCTTTACACCCGAAAAGGTGCTCATGAACCTTTATCCGCGAGAAGGATGAGCTGACAGCTGTTGGCTGATAGCGATTAGCTGGTATTCCATCTCTTCGCTAAAATTCTCTCGTGTCGCGGAAACTCGAACTCTGGAATTTCATCGCCGAGCGCCTTCGGCGCGGTGAACACGTCGTGCTGCTCGTTGTGGCTGAGAGCGATGGTTCGAGCCCGGGACGCGCCGGTTACAAGATGGCGGTTGCGTCCGACGGGGAATTGTGCGGGAGCATCGGCGGCGGCTTGATGGAGGTCGAGTTGGCCGAGCGTGCAAAGGTAAAGGGTAGAGGGCCAGAAAGCGGTCTCGAGCTCATAGAACAAGTGCATCGGAAAAACGTGCCGAATTCGAGCGGAATGATCTGTTCGGGCCGGCAGTCGGTTATTGCCAAAAGGCTGTCGCGTGACGATCTAACAACGATCGACAAGATCATCCGAAGGCTCGACGCACAAGATGACGTGTCGTTTGAGATCTCAAATCTGAGATTTCGGATCATCGAGAATTCGCAGATCGATCCCGCCTTTTCGTTTTCACAAACGAGCGAGACGGATTTCGAATACCGGGAGAAGCTAGGCTGCAAGGACAATCTATTTATTATCGGCGGCGGGCATTGTGCGCTTGCTCTGAGCGAGGTCGCGTCACGGCTCGGGTTTTTTCGTATCTCGATCTTTGACGACCGGCCCTCGCTCAATACGCTCGACAAGAACAGATTCGCCGACGAGATCACGTGCATCGATTCATACGAAAATATCGCTGACCACGTCCCCGACGGCGATGATGTCTACATTGCCGTCATGACGCTCGGCTACGCGTCGGATGCCGTCGTGATCAGGCGGCTGATCAGGCACAACGTCAAATACCTCGGCGTGTTGGGCAGCAAGGCCAAAATGACGACGCTGATTAAGGAACTCAAGGCCGAGGGTTTTGACCCCGAGAAGCTTGCCCGCGTCAGCACGCCGATCGGTATTCCGATCAACAGCCGTACGCCTGAAGAGATCGCAGTATCGATCGCGGCTGAGATGATAGCAGTCCGCAACGGCGCGAACATCTCTCGCTGATATCTCGCCCCCAACGCCTTTTCCGTCCTGACGGGAACAATTCTCTCCTTTCCGGTGTCAAATAGCCCAGGCGCTGGCACCGACGCCTGAGGAGGAATTGAAATGTTTGACAAACTTATTGCGTCCGAGCCAGCCGGCGCTGAATTCAGAAAACGGACTCGCTACTTTGCAGCTTCGTCCATAGTCGTCGGAATTCTTTTCGTCACGGCGGTGGTCGTGAGCATTTTTGCTGCGGAATACGGTCTTGGGCCCGAGACGTTCGACATGGCCGTGCTTGAGGGACCGGTCGATGTCGCCCCTGACCCCCCGGATCGGGCTGAAGTACGTCGACCGGAAGTTGCCGGCGAGCCCAACTCCGGCCCGAACCGCCCGTCGATCGCCAATATCAACGAGACCACACTTGTTCCCTTGGGTCCATCGGTCATCCCGAACCGCGAGAGGGCGCGTTCCGAGGGCGAGCGCTTCACGCAGCTGAATTCCGAGACCGGGCCTTTCGGCGGCACCGGCCGCGGCGAGGGAGGTCCGCAGGCAAGCGGGAATAGCGACGGGCTCGGGCAGCCGGAAGGGTCGAGGCGGGAGAATGACGACAACGTCGAAGTGCCACCTGCTGTTTCAGCTCCGAAACGGCCGAAGCCTCCCAAGACGCTGGGCGTTGTTAACGGCAGGGCCACGCATCTTGAGACACCGCCGTATCCGTTGCACGCTCAGAGGGTCAATGCCGGAGGCAAAGTGAGCGTTCAGGTCACGATCGACGAATCGGGCACGGTAACCTCGGCGCGTGCGGTCGACGGGCACGTACTGTTGCGGGCCGTCTCGGAGCAGGCCGCGCTGAGGTCGCGATTTACGCCTACGATCCTCTCAAAGGTTCCGGTGAAAGTGACTGGTGTCATCGTCTATAACTTCACAAAATGATCGACTTGCGGGCGAACTCCCCGGTTCGTCCGTTTACTCATTTGCAAAACTTTGCAATTCTCGCGGGAACCCACCGCCCGGCCGCGGTGTCTAAACAGTTGCGGAGTTGAACCGCCGCCGGGAGGAAAGTTTATGTTTGAGAGACTTGTCGTTACAGAAAGCAAAGGGAGCGATCGACGCGGGTACTTCGCGTTGACGTCGCTCGTTGTCGTCGT
Organism: uncultured Chloracidobacterium sp.; assembly: GCA_964608335.1. Classification (GTDB taxonomy): domain Bacteria; phylum Acidobacteriota; class Blastocatellia; order Pyrinomonadales; family Pyrinomonadaceae; genus OLB17. Next base: position 236 of record CAZSOE010000383.1, on the reverse strand, counting down.
TGGCCTTACGACTGCTTTGGTCGTCAGTCTGTTTGCTGTCGACATCAGCCTCGGCACTGACGATTTTGATATGACGGAGCTTATCGCTCCGGTCGATATCGCGCCGACCGAGCCCAAGCGTCCCGAGCCGGCACCTCGTCCCGAACAGCAGACCGTTCGGACCGCGCCAAATGTTCCGACGCGACAGGCGAACATAGCGCGGCTCGACGAGACGCCCCCGACAGTTCCGACAGAGG
>CAZSOE010000382.1:0-2611 GCA_964608335.1 uncultured Chloracidobacterium sp. | reverse complement strand
GCCTTGACGAGGCCGTTGCCATCGAGCTCACTCGGCCGCAGCTCCCAGGCGAGAAAGCTGATCTCGTTGTCGAGGCTTTCGGCTATCTCCTCGAGACGGCTTATACGGTCGTTAAGCAGTGGATCATTGCCTGTCAGGACTTTTGCCGCCTGGATCTTCAAACGCAGTGCCGTGAGCCGCTGGCCCAGCTGGTCGTGCAGGTCACGGGCTATTCGGCTGCGTTCGTCTTCCTGTATCGTGACGATCTTTTTCAGCAGTTTGATACGCTGCTGTTCGGTGCGCGCCTGTTCGGTCATTTGACGGCGAAGCTTTTCGTTCGCGGCTGCCAGTTCGCGCGTTCGTTCCGCCACCCGGACCTCGAGTTCGTCCTTCGCCCGCTCGACGGCCTCTTCGGCTCGCCGCCGGTCGGTGAGGTCGTTCACGAGAACGAATATTCCAACGACCTTCCCGTCACGCCCGACATCGGGCACGTAATTTACCTGGACGAACCTGTCGCCCGCATCGCGATATTGCAGAAGGGTCTCGAACGACGCGGCTTGCCCGCGCATCGCCTGTTCCAGGTACGGCTTCACTTTCGAATAGGCCTTTGGTCCGAGAACGGTGCGGATCCGACGGCCGTTTATATCGTCTATCGGCCGGCGGAACCAATCGGTATAAGCCCGGTTCACAAATCGATAACGCTGATCGCGGTCCAGGTACGAGATCAGCGACGGCACCGAGTCGGTGACCAGGCGAAGCTGCTTTTCGCTCTCGCGAATGCGCTCGTCGGTCTCTCGCCGCCGAGTGATATCGACGTTCACGCCGTACACACGCACAGGTTTCCCGCGGCGGTCGCGAACGATAGTGCCGCTCGTTTCGATCCAAAGAATGGAGCCGTCGCGCCGGGCGATCCGGAATTCGTCCCAGTATCGGTTCTCGCCCGAGTCGAGGGCGCTCTGCAGCCGGGTAAGCACACGCTCGCGGTCTTCCTCGTGAATGCGTTCGAGCCAGAAAGCCTCGTCGGGATTGAGGTCGGTCCGCGTTTCGCCATAAAAGGCCCACGTAGTCTCCGACCAGTAGGTCGTTCCGTTCACGATGTCCCAATCCCAGATACCGACGCCGCCCGCCTCCTGCGCCAGCACGAAGCGTTCCTGGGAACGACGAAGTTCCTCCTCGGCGCGTTTACGCTCGGTTATATCGACAAGCATGTTGATTCCGCTGATAACCTTGCCTTCTTCGTCAAAGAGCGGTGTCGGATAAGGCTCGAACCAAACGCGGGTCCCGTCCGGACGCTCTGCAATGGCCTCGGTCCCGCGGAGCTTCTCGCCGTCTCTCAATGCCATCGCCATCGGGCACTTATCAAGAGGCATCGGCGTGCCGTCGGGATAGAAGAGCTTCCAGCTTACGCACCAGCGGTCGGAACCGAGTTCCGGAACACGGCCAGAGAGTTCAACTGCGGCGGGATTGAAGTGTGTAAGGCGGCCCTCGGCATCGGTCGTATAGATCGCAGCCGGCAGCGCGTCGATCATTTCGCGGAAACGGGCCTCGTTTTCGCGCACCGCCGCCTCGGCCCTCAGCCGCTCGACGGCGCCCCAGGCTCGCTCGGCTATGTTCTCGATCAGGCCGACCTCCTGATCGGTCCACGCCCTCGGTTTATCGTCACTGCACCAGAGCGAAGCCACCCAGCGGCCGTCGCGCAGCATTGGCACGGCGATGTAAGCAAGTTCCTTGTTCGGACCGTAAATCTTTTTGAAGTATTTAGCGGTGCGCGGGTCGCGGCGCGAATCGCGGTTGACCACAGTCCGGCCACTCATCGCTTCGGCCGAAGTGATCTCGCTATAGTCGGAGATCCGATGCGTGCCCGCAACCGACTCGCCTGTCCGCGAATAGTCGCCCCTCACGATTTCAATATCGGCTGCAAGATCGATCTCGTTGAACAGACACCGGTGAACGCCCATATACTTACCGAGCGTTTCGGCGATGTCCCGAAGCAGCGTCTCGGCGTCCCGGCTTACGCGTATCTTTTCGGCGATCTCGAACAGAAAGTCGCGATGCAGCTCGGCCTGTTTCTGTTCAGTGATGTCGAAGGCCATGCCGCCGACAGCTACGACCTTGCCGTCAGGCCCCTCGATCGGAAACTTGGTGACGACCGAGTAATGAATGGTGCCGTCCGGGTGCGTCAGCGTCTCGACGTCCTCGACGGCACCACCCTTCTGCAGGGCGCGTCTGTCGTTCGCTCGAAAAGCCTCGGCAACGTCTGGCGGGAAGATCTCGTTGTCGTTACGGCCGAATATCTCATGGGGCTGTCGCCTAAAGGCCTTGATCGCCGCATCGTTCGCGTAAAGATACCGGCCATCGGCGTCCTTTATCCACGCCAGGCCGGTCAGGTTCGCCATGAAGCGCGAGAACCGCTCTTCGTATTCACGACGAGCCTCCTGGGCGGCTTTGATCTCGGTGATCTCGACGATCGAAGCGATCCACCCGACCACCTTGTCGCGTTCGTCGCGTTCGGGATCGTACCGGACCCGCATCCAGCGAGGGCCCGTCGGATAAGGTATCTCGGCCTCGTACTCGATGGGCTCCCCACGCAAGACGGTCCTGACATAGGGCTGGATTACGGCAAAGGCGCGCT
>CAZSOE010000381.1:0-2622 GCA_964608335.1 uncultured Chloracidobacterium sp. | reverse complement strand
CGGCTGACTGCTCCGGGCGCGATCGTGGCGAACAACAGCGTTATCACGAACCAGCAGAGCGCGACGATCAGCCGCTGAGCAAGAAAGCTGTACGAGAGGCTTGGCGACAGGATCTGCGACGGGTTCTGCCCCAAACTGCGGAGCTCGTCCTCGAAAACGCCGATGATCATCGTTTCGGTACCGGGCTCGCGCAGCGGATTGGCACTTGCGGGCCGATACGCACCGCCAAAAACGATCACCGAGCCGCCAATATACGCATGCTCGCCCTGGATGATATTTCCACCGATCGTTGCGACATCGCCTTCCACCCGGCCATTGACGATAATGTCGCCGCCGATCGCGAGCACACCTTTTGCCCGCTTCTCGACCGTTACCGACTTGCCGAACGCGATCACATCCTGCTGCGGGGCGTCATTGACGATCAGCGTGGACTGGTCTTCGGAGAGCTCGATCTCGGGCGAAACCGCGTAGATCGCTCCGGAAAACAGGCAGAAGGCTGCGACCAACGCCACGCATCGTATCGCGTCGCGCCATCCGCACCTTCGAAGAACTGATGTGGCAGAGAGGAATCTCACGATGGTTGGATACGATTCAGGCCCGGAGGATCCGAAGTCCTCGTCGAGATAAGCCAACGATGAGCGCTCCAACGATAAAACCGAGCGCGGCGAGAACGATGGTATCGGATTCGAATGGTGCCGCGGCAGACCGTAGGATCACCGCGACCCCGACAAAAAATGCGTAGATCAACCGGCCGACGAACGTGCCGACAGCGGCGAGCTGGTCGAACAGCCCCGACACAACGCCGATCACCCGGTTGGCGTCCGTGCCCAGGGCAAACAGTCCGAAAAGACCCAAAGCCGCGCAAACAAAGACGGCGTTAAACCGCTCATGCGGGCGGCGCAGACCGGCAACGGTGCTCTCAGCATTGGCGACAACAAACCTCGTAAACTCCGGCGGCGGCTCCAATCCTCTCTCCTGTTTGAGTCCGGCGTTCAGGGTACAAAGGAACCGCCGCTGTTCGTTCAGCTCGTTGCGGCAGTCCGGGCATTCTGACAGGTGAGTCTCGAGCGCGAGCTCACGCATCGGCTCAAGCTCGCCATCGATATAGGCGGCGAGGTCAGCGAGCGGGCAAATAGACTGTGCCGTGGCCTTGTTCATCAGATACCTGTAAAACCTCGCTCGATAAATATGTTGCGCATCATCTCGCGCGCGCGAAAAAGCCTGTTCTTCACGGTGCCCAGTGGCAGCCCGGTCACCTGGGCTATCTCGTCGTAGCTCAGGTCGCGGCTGTGGCGCAGTAATATCAGATCGCGATATGCCGCCGGCAGGCAGCCGACGACCGCCTCGATCTCGATGCGCCACTCTGAGCGTTCATGGTCCTGCTCAGGCGTCGGGCCGCGGCTTTCGATCTGCAGCTCGTATGTGCCGTCGGCATTTTCGGTTTCGATACTCTGCGGCACGACCGAGTTCCTTCGCAGGTGATCGACCGCCGCGTTGTGGGCAATGCGGTAAAGCCACGTCGAGAACTTGTACTCGGGACTGTATTTTTCGAGCGAATTGTAAACCTTGATAAAGACCTCCTGCGTCACGTCGAGCGCGGCGTCATAATCGCCGATCATACGGAACACGTAGGCGGTGATCGGCCGTTGATAACGGCGAACAAGCTCCTCAAACCCGTAGGAATGTCCACCAACGGCCTCAATGATCAACTGGCCATCAGTGAGTGTCCGTATCGCGTCTGCTGAGATCGCGGTTGCTGTCATAGTCTGCCGGGAGAGCTTACGGTAATTCTAGCCGAATTGTTTCAGGGCCTAAAGGACGCTCATTCGAACTCGACGATCGTCGAGCCCCAGCCGCCTGAAAACTCCGGCGCATTCTTAAAACACCGCACAAAGTCAGTTTCTGACAATACTTTACGAACGATCTCACGCTGGACACCGACGCCCTTGCCGTGGATGATCCGGACAACCTTAAAGCCTCGTTCATGTGCCTCGGCAAGGTAGGCCTCAGTGACCGCTCGGATATCGCGCGGGCCGAATGAATGCAGATCGAGCGAATCGGTTATCTCGATGTCGACAGGCTCAGTGAATGGCTGTTCGAAGGGCTCGGCCGGCGTCATTTCGTCTTGGTTTCGTACTGAGCGATGTCCTCGGGCGGCGTCACTTTCATCCGGTTCTTATCCTTGAACACCGTAAAGCGTTTCTCGTCCAGCTGGCCCGAAGGTCCGCGGAGCGCGACCGTGAAGGTCTTACTATCGCCCTTGCCATCGACACGCAGGGGCAGCGTTCCCCACACCTCGGTTCCGGGCGTCGTCCGCCACACCGTGTAAAAGCTCTGGTCGTACTTATCGAACGCAAGCACCAATATCCCATCAAAGTCGGGCTCGGTGCCATCTATCGCCTTGACCAGATTCGACCGCGAAAGCACCACCCAACTGCCGGGTGCGAGCGCCTTGTCGCCCGAGCCAACCTTGTTCGCCGAATCTGCGTCAAGCCGCTGCCACGTCACGAATTTTCGGTTGTTGTGTTGAAAGAAAACGATGTCGCTCGGAACCTGAAGCTCGACCTGGCGCCCAAAAAGCCATCCGGCCGGTGCCGGCGAGACCGAGGGATCGAGCTTCAC
>CAZSOE010000380.1:0-2629 GCA_964608335.1 uncultured Chloracidobacterium sp. | reverse complement strand
AATCGGGTTTCGATATAGCGTCGTCGCTTCGGGATATGATCGTCTCGTTTGACGGGGTGAAAGAGACGGCTCGGATCGCGGCTTCGGCTGAGCCGCGAAAGCGGGCTCTGGCCGCCCGCGAAGAACGCCGAAAGGCCGGCGAGACCGGTGTTGTCGCGGCGGAGAACCCGGTGACCGCCAGGCTTCTCGAGATACAGAAGACCGTAGATGCGCGAAACTATCAAAAGGCCACGACCGACCTCAAACAGCTTCTCGTTCAGTATCCCGGTGAGCCTCGGATCTACTACAACGTCGGCCGTGTGGCCGCGCTGACCGCGGCCGGTATCGAAGATCCCGAGGCCCAGGGCGAGAAACTGCTCGAAGCCAAAAACGCTTACACCGCCGTCCTCAACAGCTCGACCGCGACGACCGACAAGGCGCTGATATCGCTTACCTATGTCGCCCTCGGCCGCATATACGAGTTCTTCGACGAAAAGTCGATCGCCATCCAGCTCTACGACCGCGCGATCGCCCTCAGCGATGTGAGCGGCGGCGGCTATCGCGAAGCGCTGGCAGCCAAGCAGCGGCTCATAAAACCCTGACACATCGGTTATCTTGATTGACATCGCGTAGCGATGTTTGACGGTAGCCGTGGGTTTCAACCCACGGAACGTCGAAATCGAGAGATTACGTCGCGTTAGCGACGGTTGATCGAGCCGTCGCTAACGCGACGCCTTGAAGATGCATCCGTTCCGTGGGTTGAAACCCACGGCTAAGCTCGTGCCGTCGCCACGCGACCGGAAAGAAGCTGAATTCCCGCCCGGGCCTAAACGTCTGCTACTCTCTAACCAAATGTCCTTTAACGGTTTTCGATGCGGTTATGTCGCACTCGTCGGGCGGCCTAACGCGGGTAAATCGACGCTTCTCAACCGGCTTGTGGGCGAGAAGATCGCCGCCGTCTCGAACAAGCCGCAGACGACGCGGCACCGCATTCAGGGCATCGTCACGCGGCCAGAAGGCCAAATAGTCTTTGTCGATACGCCGGGCGTTCATAAGCCGGGGCATCTGCTCAATCGAAGGATGATGGCCGCCGTGCACGACGCTCTTCTCTCGGTCGATCTGAACGTGCTGATGCGGGACGCCAGCGTTTCGACGGGCAACGGCGACCGCTTTGTGCTTGACCTCGTAAAACGCGCGGCAAAGCCCGCCGTCCTCGTCCTGAACAAGATCGACAAATTGAAGGACAAGAAGCTGCTGCTTCCGCTGATCGACCTTTATGCGAAGGAATACGACTTTGCCGAGATCGTGCCCGTCTCGGCGCTAAAGGGCGACGCGCTCGAGGAGCTGCTCGCGTCGATCGTCAAACACCTACCCGAGGGCGAACCGATCTTCTCGGAGGATGAGCTGACGGATCAGTCGATCCGGACGCTGGCGGCCGAAATGGTCCGCGAGAAGATACTCGCATCGACTGGCGAAGAGATACCTTACGTCACGGCAGTCGTTACCGAGCTTTTCGACGAGAGCGATCCGGCGCTGACACGCATCTTTTGCGCGATCTATGTCGAAAAGCCGTCGCAGAAAAAGATCGTGATCGGCCGCGCAGGCGCACGTATTCGCGCCATCGGAACCGAGGCCCGGAAGGAGATCGAGGCGCTTGTCGGTAAGAGGGTCTTTCTGCAGCTCTTCGTCAAGGTCGTCGAAGATTGGCGCAACCGCAGCCGTGACCTCGACGAGATCGGGGTGCGCGAATGAGCGGGAACAAATGGTTTGCCGTCGACGTCTTCGCCGACGAAGCAGCGACGGACGCCGTCGAATCGGCATTCGCGATGTTCGATTGCCTCGGGACCGAAACCTACTGGCCGTTAGCCGCCGTGAACGGACCCGTACGCGTCTCAGCCTACTTCGACGGCGCGCTGCCCTCCGATGAAGAGGTCTCTCGGCGCCTGAATGAGACGCTTGGCCTCCACGGATTCTCGTCCGCGATGGTTAACGGCATTCAGTACCGCTCCGTCGCCGACGCCGATTGGCTCGCGGAATGGAAGAAGCACTGGCAGCCGGTCGAGGTCGGGCCCTTCGTCATCGCCCCACCATGGGCTGACGTACCGGAGACGGACAAGCTGGTGATCCGCATCGAGCCGCAAATGGCGTTCGGCACCGGCACGCACGCGACCACGCAGCTCTGTCTGCGTGCGATCGATAGGTTCTTTCAGCCCCCGATGTCTCTTCTCGATGTCGGCACCGGTACCGGGATACTCGCGATCGCCGCCGCAAAGCTCGGGGGCAGCAACGTGTTCGCCTGCGATACCGATCCCGATTCGATCGCGATCGCGCGCGAAAACGCGCTGCTGAACGGCGTCGCCGACCGGATCGAGTTCTTGGAAGGTCCGATCGATGGGAACACGCCGCCGTTCGACATCGTCGTCGGCAATCTCACCCTCGATGTCATCGTTCCGATGCTACCGCTGCTTCTCAAGACAGCTCAAGAGTCGCTCATCCTGTCCGGCATACTCATCGAACAGGAGAATGACGCGCGACAGACGTTGGCCGATCTTGACGTGATCGATGTGACTGTGGAGTGCTCCGGGGAATGGATCTCACTCAACGTATGAGTCTCCGGCGGGAACGCGGACGCCCTCGTCCGCTCTGGGGT
>CAZSOE010000379.1:0-2631 GCA_964608335.1 uncultured Chloracidobacterium sp. | reverse complement strand
CGCACTAAACGTTCAACGCGGCCGGATTTCCGCACTTTCTTTTCTGGAGTCGGAAGTTCGCAAGCAGGCAATAAAATGGCCGCGGCGATGCGCCGCGGCCACAAGAGTTTTCGCCGTCGCTTCGGGCTATCGGTACGGGCGGACAACGAAATCGAGCCCTGCCAGATTGCCGAGTAGTGTGAACGTGCGGGGGCCGCTCTCGACCGTATAACGCCGCCCGCTCTGCACCGTTAGAATGTAAGTATTCTGACTGGGGAGGTCCGAGAACTCAAAATATCCGAAGGCGCTGGTCGTTGCGGTGCGGGTCGCTCCCGTCCCGATGTCGGTCAGAATCAGCCGAACGCCGCGGAGCCCGTAACCTTGCGCATCGGTTACCCGCCCACTGGCCCAGCCGCTCGCAGCCGGGGATTCGGGCTCGCTTCGGAAGGTACACGATATTTGCTCACCGGGTTCGGCGATGATGGTTGCGGTGCGGCTGACGGGATCGCCTGTGGAATTGACCACCGAAGATGGCCCCGGCCCGGTTTCAGAACAGCTCACCGAGGCGAGGCGCCAGCCGGCAACCGCTTCTTCGGTGACGGAAACCACGGTCTGCCCGCCGGTTACCGGAACGGCCGGGTCCTCGAACATTGAGTTCGCCGCGGACAACGAGAAGCTGGCGACTGAGAGATTGACCGCCGTGTATGGGAACGTAGCGGCGGAGGAGGTGCCGGTCGTGCCGTCGAGCTGCTTGATGATTCTGATCACAGCCGAGGTTTCGGGCCCGGGCGTTGGTGTGGGGGAGGGCGTAGGGGTCGGTGTAGGATTTGGCGGGGGATCGGGTCCGGTTAACCGGCTGTAGATCAAGAGATCGGGTGAGCCCTCGCCGGCGTCGGCGACAACGTTTGGCGTCGCCCTGTTTTTGAGGGCGAACTCTACGACTCCCGGCGTCGCTCCCGGGTTTGAACCGAGATACAACGCCGCAACGCCGGCAACGACCGGGGCCGCCATTGACGTTCCGCTCATCACACGCGTCGCGGAATCGCTGACGTGCGAAAGCGATGTGATCGAGTGGCCTGGCGCAAACAGATCGACACATGATCCGTAATTTGAGTATCCCGCGCGAACGTCGGCATTGGTCGTGGCGCCGACCGTCAATGCCCCCGGATTGCGCGCAGGCGAATAGCTGCAAGCGTCCCACGCGTTATTGCCCGCCGCGATCGTGTACGTGATTCCTGATCCGATCGAATTGGACACAGCCGTGTCGAATGCCGGCGAGATACCGGCCGCCGAGATGCTGATGTTCGCGACCGCCGGATTTATTCGGTTGGCCGTCAGCCAGTCGATCCCGGCGACGATATCCGAGAGCATCCCGCTTCCACCGCAGGGCAGTACCCTAACAGCGTGAAGCCGGGCATCCTTTGCCACGCCGTATGTCGAGCTGCCGATAATGCCTGCCACGTGCGTTCCGTGCCCGTGACAGTCGTTTCCGTTCTGGCCGTCACCGATGTTGTCGAATACGGCATTTGCGCGGCCGCCGAAGTCTTCATGCGTGTACCTGATCCCCGTATCGATGACGTAGACATGGACGCCTGCTCCGCTCAAGGCCGAATCGTAGATAGAATCCAGCGGGAGAGTTCGCTGGTCGGCGCGATCGAGATGCCACGGCGCATTGGACTGTTCGGTCGCGACGGAAACAACGGTGTCCTGTTCGATGAACCTCACGCTCGGGTCCGAGGCCATCTGATCTGCCTGACGGGAATTCATTTCGGCCGTAAAGCCTTTTAGGACGTTGGAGTAAACGCCCCGAACGTTTCCGCCGTACACATCTGTCAAAGCACGACTGAAGGATTCGACGTCGATCGCGGATGCGTCGCTAGAAAAGTGGCCTTCGTTGAGAACGACAATGTACCGGTCTTGCAGCCCGGCGGGTGATTTAACGACACCGCTTCGCTCGCCGGACGTGCGATTGGGGAACAGGAAAGTGGCGGCGACGGTCGCGCCGGCGAGCACCGTGAAAATCAAGTATCGCTTCATCGATTCCTCTGTACGGGTATTTGCAAAATTAATGGAGGTTGGCGTGCAGGATGCGAAGAGCGCTCTGAAGATCAGATCGCTGTATAACAACATACAACGTCGTACAAAAACCGTCAACTCTATTTTCTACAATGACTTGCGGGTCGTTCAACTTGACCGAATTTCAGTCAACCTGACCGTTTTGCAGCAGGCCGCCGTGGAATGTAGGATGTAGGGGCCGGTCGTATGGAGGAACTACTTACTCAGTTGCTTGGGAAGAAGGTAGACGTGAGCTGCGGGACCAATGCCGCGTTCCGCGGGGACGTTGTCGATGTTAAGAGCGGCGTGCTTTACCTGCGGGACGAACACGACAAGGTCGCGTATGTCTCTATCGATAAGATCGCGGTTGTGTACGAGTGTCACGATCCGCAGATGAGACCCGGCTTTATCATATAGCCGGGTGTACGTAAAAAGCCGCCCCGAGAGGCGGCCAAGATAGGGAAGGATCGACAGGAGAACTTATTTGGCAACAGGTGCGGCTCGCGCTAGATTGAGTTTTCGAAAACCGACGATACGTTTCGCCCAGTATCCTTTGAATGGCGAGTACGTGATGCCCCGGCTGGACGAAGCGTGATA
>CAZSOE010000378.1:0-2633 GCA_964608335.1 uncultured Chloracidobacterium sp. | reverse complement strand
TCAGCGAAGAACTTCTCAAGCAGGAGATCGCCAAGCAGATGGGCAAGATGATGGCTTCCGGCGAGGCAGTACCGATCACCGCTCTCGAGGGCGTCACTTCGACTCAGGCCGACACGCTTGCCGAGAAGGGCGTTTCCGATGTCGAGAGTCTCGCCGCTATGTCGATCGATGACCTCGTAGACTTCCTCGATGTAAGTATGGACGAGGCCGAAAGGATCAAATCATCGGCGACCGCCATTGTTGAGGCAAAAAATGCCGAGGTCGGCGGCGATGCAGCAGCGGGCGAAGCCGAGCCCGAGGCGTCCGCTGAGGCATCTGCGGAAACCGAAGTCGCGGCAGAGACCGCCGACGAAACCCCTGAAGTTGCCGAAGAAGCGACCGAGGGCGGACCGGCGATCGAGACCGAGCCGGATGAACCGGAGGCGGAGACTGCCGAGCAGGCTGACACCGACGGGGAGAAATAGCCCGCCGGCGGCAGCTTCGTTGGTTCTTTAGGGTGGCATTTTGGGCATTCGGTTAGGTTGAGATCATATTAAGTATGGCGATTGGTAAGAGCATCAGAATTTACGATCTTGCACGCGAAGTTAAGCAGGACACAAAGCGCGTGATGGAAGATCTGCGGCGTGAAGGAGCCGACGTCAGTGTGGCGTCCAACTCCGTCCCGTACGAACTCGCCGAAAAGGTTCGTAATAAGTACTTTCCCAAGACCGAAGCTGCCCCAAAGCGTGCGATCAAGGTCATCAAGAAGGCCGATAAACCGGTCGAAGAGGTTCCGGCGGTGGTCGAGGAAGCGGTTGCCGAAACGCCCGTGGAAACTGCACCGGTCGTCAGAAAAGCTGTCGAGTCGAAAGCGCCGGCCGAGCCTGTCGCCGCTCCGCGTGTCAAGAAGCTAACGCCGAAGGAAGTTGCCGAGCCGGTGGCCGAAGTTGCCGAAGTCCCCAAGGCCGCCGAGCAGCCGAAAGTCAATAAGGTCCTGAAACGAAAGGCCGAAGTCCCCGTCGAGACTCCGCCCGTTGAAGAAGCGGCTCCTGAAGCCGTTCCAGCAGAACCAGTGTCGGAAGGCGAGATCACGGTCGAGTCGCCGCCGGCGGCGGAACCGGAGTCCACCTCGGGCACACGCATAAAGCGGATGACGTTGTCGCCCGAGGCGCTTAAGAAGGGCATTAAACCTGGCGAACGCCTCGTTTCCGAGGGGCCGACCCGGACGGGAACACTCTCGCAGGACAGGCCGAAACCCGGACAATTCCGCGGTACGCCGGGCGAGACCGCCGCGCCGCAGATGACCTACACGCCGCCAGCCGACAACCGACGGCGTCCGGGCCGCGGCGGAGGCCGCAAAGGCAAGACCGACGATAAGACAGGCAGATTTAACGAGCGTGATCTTGACGCCCCGCAAAAGCGTTCGATCGAGGAACGAATTCTCGACCAGGTCGGTAAGGTCGACAATGACGCCCTCAAAACCGTCAGACTCGTTGAGGGAGCGACGGTCCGTGAGTTTGCGGAGGCTCTCGGTATCACGCCCCGAGACATTGTGCAGCTGCTCATTAAACGCGGCGTGTTTGCGACCCTGAACCAGCCGATCGGTGAGAAAATGGCTACCGAGATGGCGTTCGACTATGGATTCGATCTGAGCTTTGTGCCGTTCGAGGAAATGGTCATTGAGCAGGAATTCGAAGAACTCATCGCTGCCGATGCCGACGATGCAGAAGTAGCGAGGGCTCCTGTTGTTACCGTCATGGGGCACGTTGACCACGGCAAGACGTCGCTTCTGGACGCCATCCGTTCGGACAATGTTGCCGAGGGCGAGGCCGGCGGCATCACCCAGCATATCGGTGCGTATAGCGTTAACGTTCCAAACCCCGACAGCCCGGGCGAAGAACGGCGAGTCGTGTTCCTGGACACTCCGGGCCACGAAGCGTTCACCATGATGCGTGCCCGCGGGGCCAAGGCCACCGATATCGTTATCCTTGTGGTGGCAGCCGACGACGGCGTTATGCCGCAGACGATCGAGGCCGTTGAGCATTCAAAGGCGGCAGGCGTTCCGATCATCGTCGCGATCAACAAGATCGATAAGCCCGATGCAAATCCCGACAAGGTCAAACAGGGCCTCGCCGGGCTCGGCCTTCAGCCAACAGACTGGGGCGGCGATGTGGAAATGGTGTCGGTCTCGGCCAAGAAACGTGAGAATCTGACGACGCTGCTCGAAACTGTATTGCTCCAGGCGGACATTTTGGAACTCAAGGCGAGTCCGACCCGCCGTGCCTCAGGCGTCGTTCTCGAGGCGAAACTAGATAAAGGACGCGGTGCGGTCGCGACGGCGCTCGTCCAGCAGGGAACGCTACGCGTCGGAGACCCGTTCATTGTCGGCCAGTTCTCGGGCAAGGTGAGAGCAATGTTCTCTGATCGCGGCGAAGCTGTGACCGAGGCATTTCCGGCAACACCGGTCGAAATTCTAGGCCTTCAGGGCGTACCTCAAGCCGGCGATACTTTTCAGGTCGTTGCCGATGTCGAACGAGCACAGGACATTGCCCAACAGCGGCAAATGCACGCCCGTCAGGCCGCGATGCTCAAGACGACCAAGCGCGGTATCGAATCGCTCGGTCAGGCCGAGATCAAGGAGCTGCTCGTCATCC
>CAZSOE010000377.1:0-2636 GCA_964608335.1 uncultured Chloracidobacterium sp. | reverse complement strand
GGCGCGTTCACGCCTGTGATGCATCAATTGGCCGGCGTAGAAGATGCTCGTAAGATGGTCAACTTCTGGGCCGATCAGGGCGCGACGTCATTCAAGGCGTACATGAACATCTCGCGCGACGAGCTTCGGGCGGTCGTCGAAGAAGCCCACAAACGCAAGCTGAAAGTGACGGGCCACCTCTGCTCGGTCGGATATAAAGAGGCGGCCGACATAGGCATCGACAACCTCGAGCACGGACTGATGGCGAATTCCGAGTATGTCGCCGACAAAAAGCCCGATCTGTGCCCGCCCAACGCGAACGCGAGCCTGCTGAGTCTTGACATAAACGGCCCGGCCGTACAGGAAACGATCAAGAAACTCGTTGAGCAGAACGTCGCGATCACGTCGACGCTGCCCGTGTTCGAGGCAGGCGCGCCGATCGCCCAATCCGGTATTGGCTCGGCCGCCGCGGTGCTGAACCCGCGGGTCTTGAGTACGATGTCGGACGACGCGCGTATCCGGTATCTTTCGAGCCGCTCTCGTATACCGGCCACTTCCCAAAGCGCGGCGCTGATAAGAAAATCGATGGAATTCGAGCGAGCTTTCGTGAAAGCAGGCGGCCTGTTGGTCACCGGACTCGATCCGACGGGTAACGGCGGCGTGGTGGCCGGTTTCGGCGACCTCCGTGGGGTGGAACTCCTTGTAGAAGCAGGCTTTACGCCGCTCGAAGCGATCCGTATCGCGACCCTCAACGGCGCTATTCTTCTCGGCGAAGATGCGCGGATCGGATCGGTCGCATCGGGCAAGCTCGCCGATCTCATGATCGTGAAAGGCAATCCGGCCGCCAACATCGCCGACCTCAACAACGTCGCGATCGTCTTCAAGAACGGCGTCGGCTACGACACCGAGAAACTGATCCAATCCGTGCAGGGTTTGGTCGGGATCCGCTAGTAGGCTTTCGTCAATTCGGAGCCAGTGTAGTAGTGGCGGATTATCTCGTCGTATTTGACGCCCTGTTTGGCGAGGCCGAAGGCACCGTATTGGCACATTCCGACGCCGTGGCCCCAGCCGCGGCCGGTAAAGGTATAGCCAGTAGCCGTCGAGCCGGAGTAGCGCTTGTTCATGACGAATAGCTGTTCGGGAAGGCGTAGAGCAGAGCGGATCTTGCCGCCCGCGAGCGTCTTTACTCCATTCGATCCGACGATCTCAAGCTCAATTGCTCGGCGCGAATAGCCGACCTTTTTTACGTTCACGTCATAGAGCGTGCCGATGCCGCGCACATAGCGCGCGAGCCGCGACTGCACGGCTGAAGCTGAAAGATTTCGTGTCCAATGTCCCCACGGCGACATCCGTTCGGCGGTCGTCGGTGTTTCGACCGGTTTGATCTCGAGATAAACTACCGCGCCCATTCCATCGGTCTGGTATGAGATCTGCTCGCCGCCGACCAGTGCCGCTTCGCGCACCGGATACATCTCGCCACTAAACTCTCGAAACAAAAAAACGTCGGGTCGCACCGTCATCTCGCGCTGCGTCCGGCCCGTTTTCAACATTAACTTGCCGTTCGCGGTCGGATTCGCAACGCCCGTCGTCATTTGCGGCATCCACTTTCTCTTCTCATAGATCTGGCGAATGAGCCGCAGCAGCTTTGCACGCGAAAACGGTTTGTTGGGTTTCAAGGTCAGGTCAGGATGGATCGCGAAGTAACCGTCACGAATGAGCGCGGCGATCTCAGCGCGGCGCTCCTTCGGGATCTCAGCGGCGTCGTCGAAAGAAAGCAGATAATTGATGTCCGCTTCAGTAACCATTGTGTCGGCATAACCCGGCGTGTAGATAAAGCCTGCGAGTATCCGGGCAAGTTCGACGGGCTTTGCCGTGTCGCGCGTCACGTTTGGAAAGGTCTTCCCGAAACGTGTCGCCAGTTGATTCAACCAGTTAGACAATTCGTTCTCGTTCGGTGCATCCTCAAACCAGTCGTCGTCCATCTCAGCCTTAGACAGATAAAAACCATTGACCGCCAACCGCGACATCAAGCGCACTAGTTCGAGGTTGCCCTCATCGCGGAGGCGAGCCGGTGGCCGGACGGTCTTTATCAGGAACGGTTCGAAATGTCGGCGGCCTTCGAGAGAACATTCGACGCCCTTCAAATACGGCTCGCCCTTGTCGAAAATGTTGCCGCCGTCCTCTGTCCGCCCGCCACAAGTCGATGTGTAATAAGCATTTATAGGCACGCCGTTGTAGGTCGCAACGATGCCGCGGGTCTGTCGCACGGCCTCCGCTCCCATTTTCGTTTCGATCGACACACCCTTGTAAACCTGCGACCAGACGGTTGGCACCATGTCAAAACCCTGAGTTCCGTAACCACCGACATTCGCGATGGCGTAGGTACGGGCCGCGACTGCCTGCGCTTTCTGCGCCTCAAGCGCGGGCAGGCCGAGTTCGGCGGGGACTACACCTAGCAGATAGTCTTCGAGCGGAACAACATTGACGATCGTCAAACGCCCGCGCGAATTCACAAACACTTCGAGCTTGCCGCGATACGCTTTTCCGTTAAGCCGCACTGGTTCGGCGCGTTCGTTCACCGAACCGAACGCGATCGATTTCAGCGACGAGTAACGCGCCGCTTCGCTCGCACCGTTGACGATCACCTCGCGAAGATT
>CAZSOE010000376.1:0-2641 GCA_964608335.1 uncultured Chloracidobacterium sp. | reverse complement strand
TCGATGCCGAGATCGAAAAACGCCAGCTCGATCGAAACATCCAGTCGCGGACCAAGAAGCAGATGGACAAGCACCAACGCGAGTACTATCTGAACGAGCAGATCAAGGCCATCCACAAGGAACTTGGGCGTAAAGACGAGAAGGCAGAACTCGAAGACCTTAAGAAAAAGATCGAAGAAGCCGGGATGACCGACGAGGCCAAAGAGAAGGCGCTGCAGGAATTCTCCCGGCTCGAAGCGATGCCGCCAATGTCGGCCGAAGGGACGGTCGCGCGAACTTACCTTGATTGGCTGGTGAACGTTCCCTGGCAGGCGCGCAGCGAGGAAGTCGAGGACCTCGGGGTCGCCGAGCAAACGCTCAACGAAGACCACCACGGGTTAGAGAAGATCAAAGAACGGATACTGGAATTTCTGGCCGTGCGACAGTTGGTCAAGAGCCCGAAAGGCACGATCCTTTGTTTTGTCGGTCCTCCGGGCGTTGGAAAGACGAGTCTTGGAAAATCCATCGCACGCGCAACGGGTCGAAAGTTCGTCAGGCTCGCCCTAGGCGGCGTACACGACGAAGCGGAGATCCGCGGCCATCGCCGCACGTACATCGGCTCGATGCCCGGTCAGATCGTGCAGTTGATGAAGCGGGCCGGAACGGTCAACCCGGTCATGCTTCTCGACGAAGTGGATAAACTGGGACGCGATTTTCGCGGCGACCCGAGTTCCGCCCTCCTCGAGGTCCTTGATCCGGAACAGAATTGCGCTTTCCGCGATCATTATATCGACGTCGACTACGATCTGTCGCAAGTGTTCTTTATCGCCACGGCGAACGTTCTCCATACGATACCGCCGGCATTGCAGGACAGGCTCGAGATACTGAACCTTTCGGGTTACACCGAGCGTGAAAAGCTGGAGATCGCGAAACAACATCTGATCCCGAAACAGTGCGAGAACAGCGGTGTCGATTGCAGTCGCGTTGAGTTCACGGATGAAGGAATTCTCGAAACGATCCGTCACTACACTCGCGAGGCCGGCGTTCGCAACCTGGAACGCGAGATCGGCTCATGTCTTCGCAAGATCGCGCGTCAGTTCGTTGCGACCAGCGACAAGGACGATTTTCGCGTCGTGATAGACGCGCAAAAGGTACAGGAGCTGCTTGGGACCATCCGATTTCGCAAACAGGACATCGCACGCAAGAGCGAGGTCGGACTTGTGAACGGGTTAGCGTGGACCGAGGTCGGCGGTGATGTCCTACAGGTCGAGTGCACGCTCGTCCGCGGCAAGGGCGAGGTCACGCTCACCGGAAAGCTCGGCGAAGTGATGCAGGAATCTGCCAAAGCCGCGCTGACGTGCGTGAGGACACGGGCTGAAGACCTGGGCATCGATCCGAACGACTTCAAGGACAAGGACCTGCACGTGCACGTTCCCGAAGGGGCGATACCGAAAGACGGCCCGAGCGCCGGCATTACGATCGCCACATCTATGGTTTCGGCACTGACACGCAAGCCGGCTCGGCACGACGTCGCGATGACCGGCGAGATAACGCTCCGCGGTAAGGTCCTTCCGATCGGCGGAGTCAAGGAAAAGCTGCTTGCTGCTCACCGCTTCGGACTCAAGACGCTGATCCTTTCGAAGGAGAATGAAAAGGACCTCGCGGACATCCCTGAAGAGGTACGTGACGACATGACGATCCATGTCGTCGATGCTATCGATGAAGTGCTGAAGTTCGCGCTCGAAGCGGATGAGGCGCAAGAGATCGTCGGGACGCCGCAGATCTGGAGCGCGGAGCTACCGCCCGCCGGGACCTCGACCTCCGTAGATTGACGGTTTTGTTGCCCGCCTATCCGGTCGCCGTCGTTGCCGCCTTGCCCTGAATTATATTGTGGACCTCGATGGCCTCAGGCTCACCGGGATCGACTCCGAGGTCCGCCAGGATAGGCATCAGCGTTGCGCCGAATTTTTCGAACGATTCACGTGAATCCCAAATATCGCTTACGTTAAGATTGTTGGTGTCGCCAAAGCATACGTGATAAAGGCGGCCCGCGGGTGAGCCCTCTCCGGCCTCCTCGAGACGTTTGAGGATCGTCCCGTACGCTGTTGCGGTCATCCCGCTTGGTTTGAATCTCAGTAAGAGCGCCATGTTTTTCCTCCTTCGCCGCTGGTCGCGGCAGTCTGACGGGCTACGTGGGTTGGAGCAACGATACTATCACAGCTTGGTTTGATCGATTAATCCAATGAAGGTCGTCTCAGCCGAATTTGAAAAGAGTGCGTTCAAGGCGCAGGATTGGCCGTGCGCCGGCCTGCCCGAGATCGCGTTTCTCGGGCGTTCAAATGTCGGCAAATCGTCTCTTATCAACTCACTGCTCCAGCGCCGGGCCCTGGCGCGCACTTCGAACACGCCCGGCCGCACACAAAGCATCAACTTTTTCCGTATAAACGAGGCTTTCTATTTCGTCGACCTTCCGGGCTATGGGTTCGCGCGGGTCTCAAAAGGCATGCGGGGTGAATGGCGCGAGATGTCCGAGGAGTATCTGCTCGGTCGAAGCGAACTTGCCCTGTGCGTGCAGCTCGTCGACGCGCGCCGGCCGCCGTCCCCGCTCGATCTGGAGTTGAACGGGTGGCTGCTCCATAACGGAAGGCCCCAGGTCGCAGTG
>CAZSOE010000375.1:0-2656 GCA_964608335.1 uncultured Chloracidobacterium sp. | reverse complement strand
TGCCTGCGTTTTTGCAGCCTGCCTTTTGCTAGGATGGCTGGGGTTTAGGCTCAGCGGCAGTCGGGCGATCGGTCTGATCGTCGGGGCGACGGCGATGCTGACGCCGTGGCTATTCGAAGTCGGCCGACTGGTTCTCGAGACGTTCGCCTATCCACTCGCCGTGGTCCTGTTTCTATGGGCGCTTTACCGCGCTCAGCAAAAGGACGTGTGGTCGCCGTGGAACATCGCTGCCCTCGCAGCGACACTCATCCTCCTGACCTATTCATACACGATCGGCCGGCTGTTTGGCGGTTTGATGGCTGCGGGCCTCGTTCTATTCATTCGCAACCGGCGCCAGGTGCTCGATGTCTCGGCGGTCTGGATCATCTACGCGATCTCGCTCATCCCATTGATCAGCTTCGCCCGGAATAATCCTGACCTCACCCAAAGGTTTTACTTGATCTCTTACATCAAGCATGAAATGCCTGTGACCGAGATCATCGGGAAGTTTATTCCGAGGTTCTTCGAGGAGCTCGATCCACGCGACCTGCTCGCGGTTGGTGACCCGAACCTTCGCCATCATGTGCAGGATGCGTATGGCAGCATACTGCTGGGGACATTTCTGTTGGCGTTGATCGGTATCGTCGTGATAATTCTGCGGCGACGAACGGACCGGTGGTGGCTGTTCATTATCTACGGACTGTTGGCTTCTATTGTCCCCGGCGCGTTGACGAACGATCACGTGCACACGCTCAGAATGATCGCTTATCCCGTGTTCCTGGTGCTGCTGATGGTTCCCGCGTTGGACTATCTCCTGCCTCGCTCGGAACTCGCTGCCACGGACGCTGCAAAGTCCTCGAAGAAAAAGAAACGCAAGCCCGACGCTGCGAAAGCGAGTGGGGTGACACAACTGCGCTATGCGGCCCTTGGCGGGTTGCTCGCCCTAACGCTCGGGCAGGCGGGCTATTTTCACTGGAAGTACGCGACCACCGGTGCGGACCGCGGGGCTGGGTTCGATACCGCTTACAAGGTACTGTATGACGACGCCGTCGCGCGGCCCGAACGCCCGATCTATCTCGTCGATTCGTTTTGGGGGCCGATGTCAATGCACGCCAACTGGTATGCGACGCTCGAAGGCCGCGATCGAAGCGAATTCATCCGCCTCGAAGCCGGTGCCCGGCCGCCCTCCGGGGCGACAGTTCTCAGCACCGAGCAGATTTGCCGAAGTTGCGACATGATCAGAAAGGAAGGCATCTTTCTGTTATACAAGGCGAAATAAGCCCGTCCCGATGCTTCTCGACCTCTCGCCCCTGCGAATTTCCCGCGACTACCGCCTCCTGTTCTTCGGCCAGCTTGTCTCATTTTTTGGCTCGATGATGTCATTTATCGTCGTTCCCTGGCAAATGTTTCAGCTAACAGGCTCAAGCGCGATGGTCGGATATATTTATTTGGCTGAATTCGTGCCGATGGTTTGTCTCGCGTTCGTTGGCGGTGCTTTGGCCGACTCTTTAGACAAACGGAAAATGCTGCGGCTGACCGAGATCGGCCAGACGGTGACGACCGCCATCCTGCTGGTCAACGCCCTGCTGCCGCGGCCGCAGGTTTGGATCTTGTTTGTCGCTGTGGCGCTACATGCCGGTCTTGCCGCGATACAACGGCCGGCGTTCGAATCGTTCATACAGAAGGTGATCCCGCCCGAAATGATGTCAGCGGTGATGGCGTTGAACTCGATCCGGTTTTCTGCCGGGATGATCCTTGGCCCCGCGATCGCGGGCGTGATCGCCACACAATTAAGCCCCGCCGTTGCGTATTCGATCGATCTGGTGACGTTTGCGGCGTCGCTGATCGCAGTCTTCATGCTGCGGTTCGTTCCGCCGCCGGAGAACGCCGAGCGGCCGAGCTTCGTGGCGATCAAGCGAGCATGGAAGTATGCGTTTAGCCGGCAGGAATTGCTTGGAACATACTTCATCGACATTGCTGCGATGTTCTTCGCATTTCCACAGGCCCTTTATCCCGCGCTCGCGGCTACCTACGGCAACGAATACGTCGGATTTTTCCCGGCGGCGATAGCGTTGGGAGCTCTGCTCGCGAGCGCGACATCGGGCTGGACGAAACAGATACACCGGCACGGCTTGATGGTCATTATTGCCGCCGTTCTCTGGGGCATTGCCATCGCCGCGTTCGGTTTGATGAACAGCATCGTGCCTGCACTTTTCTTTCTTGCCGCGGCTGGATTCTTCGATATGATCTCGGGCATTTTTCGTGGGTCGATATGGAACCAGACGATCCCGAATTACCTTCGGGGCAGGCTCGCAAGCATCGAGATGATAAGCTACCTTACCGGGCCGATGCTCGGGAGCGCTAAAATGGGTATCGTGGCCGAGAGTTTTGGCGTCCGAACGGCGCTGATCAGCGGTGGTGTTCTATGCGTCGCTTCGGTTCTGCTGTCAGCCCTATTCCTGCCCAAATTTGCCGTGTACGACGGCCGCGAGGGCGTGAAACAAAGAGAACGGGAAGAGGCCGAACGGGCGGAAATGTCGAGGGTTTCCGAGAGCGAATTTTGACTGGAGCGCAAGCATCCATGTTCGCCCGCGTGTCGGTCGCTAGTCCGGGCGAGCAGGGATGCTCGCCCCTCCAATCATATGCCCATAGTTAGAAAACGCGAGATCGAGAACCT
>CAZSOE010000374.1:0-2674 GCA_964608335.1 uncultured Chloracidobacterium sp. | reverse complement strand
TCACCGACTCGACGGTCGGCGACAACTGCACCGTCGGCCCGATGGCGCACCTTCGCGGGAAAGCGGTGATGATCGAAGGCTCGAAGGTCGGCAATTTCGTCGAGCTAAAGAAAACAACGCTCGGTAAGAAATCAAAAGCGAGCCATCTCACATATCTCGGCGATGCGACGATCGGCGAAAACACCAACATCGGCGCGGGGACTATCACATGCAATTACGACGGCAAAGATAAACACGAAACGCACATCGGTGATAACGTAAAGATCGGCTCGGATACTATGCTGATTGCACCTGTTAACGTCGGTGACGGAGCGGCGACGGGGGCAGGGAGCGTTGTGACAAAGGACGTTAAGCCCGAATCTGTCGTTGTTGGCGTTCCGGCAAAGCAAATGAAACCTCCCGACAAGGCGGACATTCGGCAAAATGCAAAATCAAGATAGCGATTGGACGCCGCCGCCACCACCTGAGGACTCCATTTTCAGTAGTGGCACGCGCGAATATTACGCCTCAGAGATACGTAAAGGGGCGACGAAGGCTTTGGTCTTCGGCCTTCTAAGCATCTTTTGCTGCCCTCCACTGTTTGCGTATCTCGGGTCCACAACTGCTCAAGAGGTCATCACCAACATTGATATCTATGAAGTAGAAGAGAATCGGCGAGGCTTGGCGCAGGCCGGTAAGTTCCTCTCGATCGCCGGCGTGATCTTTTGGGTCATAGGGCTGATCGCCCGCGTCGCGCTGCGTTAGTTTGTTCATTATGTGCGGAATTGTCGGATACGTTGGAAATAAGCAGGTCGTGCCGTTGATCATTGACGGTTTGCGTAAGCTCGAGTATCGCGGGTATGACTCGGCGGGTATCGCGGTCGTTGATGATGCGAAGCATCTTGAATTGCGGCGCGCCGAGGGGAAATTAAGAAATCTCGAAGAGGCGATCAGGCTCAAGCCGTTGGACGGGAACTACGGCATTGGTCACACTCGTTGGGCGACTCATGGTCGGCCGACCGAGGAGAACGCGCATCCGCATCGAGATCAGTCGGGCAAGGTTGTCGTTGTTCACAACGGCATTATCGAGAACTATCTGGCGCTGAAAGAGCGGCTGCAGGCCGAGGGGCACGACTTCAAGACCGAGACCGACACCGAGGTCGTCGCGCATCTGATCGGACACTACATCGAAAAAGATAATTTGTCGCTCGAGCTTGCTGTTCGCAAAACGGTGCAGGAGCTTCGCGGCATTTTCGCGCTGTCGATCATTTCGGTTGACGAACCCGACACGATCATCGCCGTGCGCGAAGGACCGCCGGTCGTCATCGGTCTCGGCGATGGCGAGTTCTTCGTGGCATCGGACGTACCGCCGATCCTCCAGCATACGCGTGACGTGTTTTTCCTCGGCGACAAAGAGATCGCGGTGCTCACTCGCGACAGCGTTCGCGTGACCGACTTTGACGGTAACGCGGTCGAACCCGAACGCCAGCGGATCACCTGGGACCCGATCATGGCCGAGAAGGGCGGCTTTAAACACTTCATGCTAAAGGAGATATACGAGCAGCCGCGTGCCGTGCGCGACACCGTGCAAGGCCGCGTCTCCCTCGATACGGGTAAGGTATATCTCGACCCGATGGATATTTCCGAAGACGATTTCAAGGCAGTGACGTCGATCAAGATCGCGGCGTGCGGAACCTCGTGGCACGCCGCGCTCGCGGGCAAGTACATGCTCGAACAACTGGCGCGGATTCCCGTCGATGTCGATTACGCCTCCGAGTTTCGTTATCGCGATCCTGTGTTGACCGAGAACGATCTGATCATCGTCATTTCGCAATCCGGCGAGACTGCCGACACGATCGCCGCGATGCGTGAAGCAAAGCAGGCAGGCTGCAAGGTGCTCGCTGTTTGTAACGTCCAGGGTTCAATGATCACGCGCGAAGCCGACGGAACGATCCTGACGCACGCCGGCCCCGAGATCGGTGTTGCATCGACCAAGGCGTTCACGTCGCAAATGGTCGCGCTCTATTTGCTAGCTCTCTATCTAGGCGAGCTTCGCGGTGAGATCAACGAAGAACGCGGCAAGAAATTGGCGCAGGACCTTGCCGAGCTGCCCTTGAAGATAGAGCAGATGTTGAACGACGCAGATGCGATCGAGGAGCTGTCGAAAGAGTTTTTCCGCGTGCAGGATTTTCTCTATCTCGGCCGCGGCATCAACTTCCCGGTCGCGCTCGAGGGCGCTCTCAAGCTCAAGGAGATCAGCTACATCCACGCCGAAGGATACCCGGCAGGCGAGATGAAGCACGGCCCGAACGCGCTGATCGACGAGAAGCTGCCGGTCGTGATCGTCAATACGCGCGAAGCCGGCAACGAGGGAAGCGAACTTCGTTACGAAAAAACGCACTCGAACATCGTCGAGGTAAAGGCCCGCGACGGTATCGTCATATCGGTGCTGACCGAGGGCGACACGATGAGCTCGAAGGTTTCGAATTACGTGATCGAGATCCCCGAAACCTCCGACCTCCTCGGCCCCGTACTTTCCGTGGTGCCGTTGCAGCTTCTCTCATATCACATCGCCGTCCGCCGCGGTTGCGACGTCGATCAACCAAGGAATCTGGCGAAATCCGTCACCGTGGAATAGGAACGCGGTCGAACTTCAAGTTAGAATTGGGCCTGAGCCGGCATCGGCACTGGCCTT
>CAZSOE010000373.1:1273-2680 GCA_964608335.1 uncultured Chloracidobacterium sp. | reverse complement strand
GACAGTGTTCGCCGACGCGCTGAGTTTGCCGGTGAGGTCCACAGTGAGAGCCTCTATCGCGTCCGCCCCGATGTTAAAGGTCTCAGCAATAGTGCCGTTGACCGTGACCGTCAGCATCTGATCGCCGACAGGCCTGCCGCCGAGCGACGCGAGAAAGGCATCGAGCACATTGATGGTCGTCTGCGTCGAATGCCACACGCCATAACGGTCTTTGTTCCTGAGCAGAAAGAGCGTGCCTTTTGAGATCAGGTCGCGGCGGTCGGCGTTGCTGCGGTTTGCCGCGTCGCGGATAAGCAGCTGCAGCACGAGGGCGGTCGTCTCGATGCGTCCGGCCGTTCCCCAGCCGTAAAACGGCGTGTTCGTCTCGAGCTTCCAATAGGCGGCGTTGCCCTCGGGAACGGCGAGGGTTGCCAATCGCTCGGCCACGGCGTGCGCCTCGTCAGTGCGGCCCGTGTCGAGCAGTGCGAGACCGTACAACGACAGCGCGTACGGTTCATCGATCTCGTCATTTCGCGTCTTTAGATACTCAAGCGCCTTTGTGAGTGCGGCGCGCTCCGCGGTCTTTCGCATCGCGAGCGTGCGTGCGATGTACGTCGTGGTCATTTTCGTCCGCCGCGCGTCTTCGGTCGTCTCGTAATAGTACTTTTGGGTCCAGCTGCCGTCCGCGTGTTGCTGCTTCATCAGCCAATCCTCCGCGCGTTTTATCACATTTTCGTCGACCGCGATCTGTGTCGCCGTATCATTCAAGAACCGCAGGGCATACGCGGTCAGCGCCACATCCGATGTGTCCTTGCCGCCCCAATACGTGAAGCCACCGTCAGCCACCTGATAACCAAGGAGACGTTCGTAGCCGGCCTGCAGATATTTACGCGCCTTTTTGGCGAGCGGGGAGTCGGCGCGCGCAAACCTCAGGACCATCACGTTCGGGTACGTGGACGAGATCGTCTGTTCTCCGCACCCATACGGCCGCTGAAGGAGCCCTTCGACCGATTCGGCGACGTGCGAATAGAGATTTGGATAGATCTTGAGCTCCGCTTTAGGCGTACCGCGAAGGGCGTTCGACGGGAATGCAACGTCGAATCGCTGCTCGCCCGTCCAGAGCCTGGAATCCGTTCGAACGATCTCCTGGCCGTTCGGCCGGACTGTCACCGGCCGCTCGATCGCGTCAGAGTCTTTGTCGGCGATCGCCGTAACGCGCTGCTTGCCGTCTTTGACTGGCGTGACCGCCTTAAAACCGAACACCGCATTGCGCGACCCGTTCGACTCCACGTCGATCGTCTGTTTGCCCGCACCAAGCAGCGAGAACCAGCCGCTCTCGCCCAACGTCACATCGACCCGCTGTTTTTTCTCGGTATAGTTCCGCACCTGCGTCGGCAAGAATATCTCGTCACCCTCAGTCAAGAACTT
>CAZSOE010000373.1:0-1263 GCA_964608335.1 uncultured Chloracidobacterium sp. | reverse complement strand
GCTCCGCGACGAACCCCTCGAGCAGCGCGCCGAGGCTCGGGGCGACGACCTCCGTCGGGCCGCGGTCGTGATACCAAGCGATGAGTTGCCCCCGCTTGCCGCCCTTCGGCGGGTCAAGATCGACATAGAACGCCTGAAACGCCGTGACCTCCTTTTCTGCGACGCCCAGCTTGCCATTCTTTGTCGAGGCAATGGTGTACATTTTCCACGTTGTAATGTTGTCCGCCATGCGGAATTTCAACTCCGCCTTGCCGTCTTTGTTGGTGATCAACTCGGGCTGCCAAAGGAGTGTCTCGGGGAAATACTCGCGAAGACGGGGCGTGTACGATGCATCGTTATCGGCACCGGATTTGGTGACGAGCCTAACTCTTCCCGACATCGTGTTAAGGCCGTCCAATCGTAATGTATTCGATCGCGTTCTCGCGCCCAGGGTCATGTCGGTTGTCTGCTCTACCCCAGCCCCTCCGGTAACGGTGACGACATTACTTACCGCCCCGACCTCAAGAACGAGATTCAATTGTGAGCTTGCGCCCGCATTCACCTTACCCTGGCTTACAATCAGATTCTTGAAGCCAGGTGCGACGACCTTTAGTGTGTAAGTCCCAACGGCCAAGTTGGTTATTAGAAATCTTCCGTGGTCGTTTGTGGTGGCACTTCGCGTGAACGCTGTCGGCTCATTGGTTGCGGTCACTGTTGCGCCGGCGACAACTGCGCCCTGGGGGTCCGTTACGGTACCCGCGATCGCGCCGGTTCCTTCGCTGTAGGACGCCGGTCGCAATGTTGGTAGGGGCTTTGCACCAGCCCGCGTCTGCTCTGCCAGCACGTGTACGATCTGTGTCAATGTCAGATCGTCGTAGGTGCCGGGTTTACCGTCGTTACCAGAGCTGCGGATCGTGAACTGGACAACTTGCTGCGTCACCGGCGTGATGACCCGCCGTTCGGTCCGGTTCGGGTCACCATAGGTTTGTACGCTCTCAAGAGTCACTTTGTCCCAGTATCGCGATGTTTCGTTTACAGTGATGTACAAAGGTCTTCCCCACCCGTCGCGAAGTTGCTCTGCATCGATGCCGCCCGTGGCGAGCGAGCGACGAAATTCCTTCTCATTCTTCGGGATGACATTCACGCGAGACTGCTGGAGCCGGATCTTGTCTTCGATCGCGTTAAAGTAATCAATCTGGTTGGTCCACACTTTAAAGTCGTCACCGCCATAAAGGTTCGGTTCCAGACGGCCGTCCGGGCCGAGACTGCGGACGTTGAAGAGAT
>CAZSOE010000372.1:0-2682 GCA_964608335.1 uncultured Chloracidobacterium sp. | reverse complement strand
CGACTCCGACGAACTCGACCCGCGAAGTAAAGATCGCGGCTCCGGGAGCAATACCTGAAATTTCAAACTTCAGATCTGAAATATAATCAACCAGATCGGCTCGGGTGATTACGACCGCGTGCGCTCGCGAAAGGCCTTCGATCGGCTCACGCAACCGCCCTGCCGGCAAGAACTTGCGGCCGCTGAACGGATCGGTCGCGTCAATACAGACTATATCGACGCCACGTCTTACACGCCGGTGCTGGAATCCGTCATCGAGCAAGAATACCGTCGCACCGAGCTTTCGCTTGGCCCATTCAGCGGCGCCGATCCGATCGGCATCAGCGATCACTATCGCTTTCCCGATCAGCTTGTGCGCCAGTTCGATCGGCTCGTCGCCGGCCTCGCGAATATCCGATAGGACCTTGGTGCCGTCGGAAACGAGAACACGCTTATTTTCGTCGTCACGGCCATAGCCGCGCGTCAGAATGCAAACCTTTTCTCCGCGGTCCGCAAGGACCTTGGCGATGTAAGCGACGAGCGGGGTTTTCCCCGTTCCACCCGTCGTCAGGTTGCCGACACTGATCGTGCGCGCATCGAGATCAAACGAGTCGAGGACGTTTCGGTCGTAAAGATAGTTGCGCAGGCCAACGATCTTGCCGTAAGTGTATGCGAGCAGCGACAGCACTGCTGATAATTATTAATTAACAATTATTAATTAACAATTTTCCTACAGGATCAGCGTTTGTTTGTGACCTGGATGAGACGGTCGAGCTTGTTCTGCGCCTGGCCGCTGTCGATGCTGCGTTCGGCGAGCCGTGCGGCGTGCATCGGGTCGTTCGCGACCCCGCCGATCACAAGGGCGGCAGCCGCGTTAAGGACGATCAGGGAACGGGCTTCATCACGGCGCTTGGCGGCGAAAACCTCGCGAATGATGCGGGCGCTCTCTTTCGCGGAAGAGACTCTGAGAGCGTCAAGTTTTGCCGCCTTGAGGCCGAAATCGGATGGTGAGATCACAAACGGTCGCACTTCGTCGCCTTTCACCGCACCTATAAATGTCTTTCCGGAGAGAGTTATTTCGTCGAGCCCGTCCGAACCGTGCACCACCCATGCATTCTCGGTCTTAAGAAGTGAAAGGGCTCGTGAGACGGGTTCGATCATAGAACGATGCCAAACACCGATCAGGTGTCGCGAAACACCCGCCGGGTTCGACAGCAGACCAAGTACGTTCAGACAGGTTCGAATCCCCAGACTGCTGCGAACATCCGCAAGTCGTCGCAGGGCGGGAAAAAACTTCGGCGCGAACAGGAAGGAGAGGCCGATGCCACTCAAGCTCGCCTGCGCGACCTGCGCCTCGCTAGCTACCTTGACACCAAGTTCACCAAGCACGTCGGCGCTCCCGACCTTCGTAGCGACCCCGCGATTGCTTTGTTTCGCAACGATCAAGCCTGCACCTGCAGCAACAAACGCGGCAGCGGTCGAGACGTTGAACGATTTCGCAGAAGACGAGCCAGTCCCGGCGATATCCACCGCGTATTTCGGGGCCTTGATCTTTTCGGCCAGAGTGCGCATGACGCCGGCCATCCCGGCCAACTCTTCGTGGGTTTCGCCCTTTGCGGTCAACGCCGTGAGGGCCGCTGCTATTTGGTTAGAACCGGTTCCGGGATCGGTCAGCGCCCGCAGGAAGTCGGCTGCGTCAGACACCGACAGGTTCTCGCCGCGCATCAGCCGCACAAGGAACGGGAACAGCGGTGTATCGGCCTTTGCGCTCGTAGCTTTGGCTGGCGCGGACAAAAGCCAATCTGTTTTTGGTGCAGCCATAGCGGGACGAGGGACGGTCAGTGCGGGCGTTCGAGGGACAGGCCGAAGCCTTGTCTTTACTATCTCAAAGCGACAGGAAGTTATGCAACAGCTTTTTGCCGTGTCGGGTGAGGATCGATTCGGGGTGGAACTGCACACCCTCGATAGGAAATTCGCGGTGTCTCAGCCCCATGACAAGGCCGTCGGGCGATTCAGCCGAAACCTCGAGCACGTCAGGCCACTCGTCTCGGTCAACTATCAGCGAGTGATATCGGCCAGCCTCGAAACTGTTTGGAACGTCAGTGAAGATGGTTCGTCCGTCGTGGCTTATAGTTACCGGCTTCCCGTGGACCGGCTCAGGCGCGCGCACCACTTTGCCCCCGAAATGCTGCCCTATCGCCTGATGACCAAGGCAGACCCCTAGAATGGGCAGCTTTCCCGCAAATCGTCCGATCACATCAAGCGAAACTCCGGCTGAGTCGGGCGTTCCCGGCCCCGGCGAGATCAGAATGCGTTCAGGTTTTACGTCGTTCTCGATCTCGTCGACCGTGACTTCGTCATTCCGAACCACGCGCATCTGCGCCCCGAGCTCGCCAAGGTACTGAACGAGGTTGTATGTGAACGAATCGTAGTTGTCGATGACAAGCAGCATCTTTTTGTTTACTCTGGCGGCCAATGAACCTATGATAGTCACTCAGCCTCCGGAGGCCAATCCCTATGCCTAAGATAGCGCGTTTCGTGGTCATGTTCCTTTGCATTACGCCGGTCGTACTCGGCCAGAAGGCTTCCGACGCCAGGACCCCGGCAGACCCGGCAAAGATCCGCGAGCAAGCCGTAGAGTTCCTCCGCGAAACGTCCCTTGAAGTTGGAAGAATGCGTTCGATCGAGAACCGCATTAGCTTT
>CAZSOE010000371.1:0-2683 GCA_964608335.1 uncultured Chloracidobacterium sp. | reverse complement strand
GAGCTGGCAGCCGCATAAAAAACGTTGCAAAACGGAACGAGAGAATGTTTAGATGTATATTATCACGGCAAAACTAAGCGGTATCTTTCGTCGAAACGTCTATGTTCGATACGACAACCAACGGCAACGGCACCAAACCCCGATCGACCGTCGACTGGCGGATGAAGGTCCTCGTCCTATTCGGAACGCGGCCCGAGGCGATCAAGCTGGCACCGGTGATACATGAACTTCGTAAGAAGTTCTTCCAGACGGTCGTCGTCTGTTCGAGCCAGCATAAGCAGCTCCTGCTGCCCTTTCTCGACAGTCTCGGGATCGATATCGATTTTGACCTCGGTGTGATGAAACGCAATCAGGCGCCGGGCGAGGTCTGCTCGCGCGTAATGGCGAAACTCGACAAGATAATCGCCCAGGAACAGCCGGATCTCATTCTCGTACAGGGAGATACGACCACAACCCTGGCCGGCGCGCTTGCGGGATTCTATCGCCAGGTACCGGTCGGCCACGTCGAGGCGGGCCTTCGTTCGGGCAACTTGATGAGCCCTTTCCCGGAGGAGATGAACCGCCGCGTCGCATCGCAGATCGCGTCATTCCACTTTGCCGCGACCGAAAAGAACCGCCGCAACCTGCTTGCCGAAGATGTGCCGAGCGAACGCATATTCGTCACCGGCAACCCTGTCGTCGACGCGATGAAGTTCATGCTGAAGAACCTGACGGTCTCGCCGGACATCACCGAGCTGATCGAAGCGACGAAGGGTAAGAAACGGATACTGCTGACGACGCACCGGCGCGAGAGCTTTGGCGAGACCATGACCACCAATCTCAAAGTGGTCCGCGATTTTGTCGCGAACCGGCCGGACGTCTGTTTGCTTTTCCCTGTTCACCCAAATCCCAACGTCAAGGGTCTCGCGAAAGAGCTCCTCGGCGGCCGCGACCGCATACATCTACTGGAGCCGCTCGACTATTCGGACTTTCTAGCAATTATGAAGGCCTCCTGGCTGATCGTTTCAGATTCAGGCGGCGTTCAAGAGGAAGCTCCGAGCCTGGGCAAACCGCTTCTTGTTCTTCGAGAGAATACCGAACGGCCGGAGGCGATAAGAGCGGGAGTTTCAAAACTCGTAGGCACGAGCCCCGGCTCGCTCAAGAAGATGCTGGAGGAGAACTACTCGGTCGAGACCTGGATCAGGTCGGTAAAAGAGGTCGCCAATCCATTCGGTGACGGCCGTTCAGCCCAGCGGATCGTGAAGATCATCGAGGAAAAGCTCGCGACAAAAACGACCGGTGTCGTCACGCAAGGCACACTCTTTTAGTCAGAACTACCTGTGATAGCGGGTGGTTTAAGATGCAGGACATCCAACTTTACTCGATCTGACGTTCAACCATCGGCTACCGCAGGTGGTTCTGACATGGAAAACACACCGACACAGGCGAATCGACATCTGCTCACCATTCTCGTGGAAGACTATTTCCACGTCGGCGCATTCGAAAACCTGATCCAACAGCGCAACTGGTCCAATTTCGAACCGCGTTACGAGCAAAATACGCTCAAGACGCTCGACCTGCTTGACCGCTACGATGCCTCGGCAACATTCTTCGTTCTTGCCTGGATCGCGGAACGCAGCCCCGACCTGATCCGCGAGATCGTCGCCCGGGGCCATGAGGTGGCAAGCCGCGGATTTTATCACCGCAGCCCCAGAAATCTGACGCCAAACGAGTTTCGCGAGGACTTACGGCGAACAAATGACGTTATCGAAGATGCCTGCGGCCAAAAGGTGATCGGTTATCGTGCTGCCGAAAAACTGGCATTCGACCAAAGCGGCTGGGTGCTCGACACGCTCTCAACCGAAGGGTTTCGATACGACGCGTCGTTTTTGCCCAATTCAAAGCTGCATCTCGGATGTACCGGAATAGATCGTGCTGCCAAGCGCGTCGCGCATGAAATAAGCACCGGCGGACGGACGATCTGGGAATTTCCCTATTCAACTACGGATCTGGGCATCGGCCTGCTGCCCATATCGGGCGGCAATTATGTTCGCCAGCTTCCGTATACGCTGCTGCGAAAGGCTGTGCGAAATTGGCATGACCGACAGGACGAGCCGTTCGTATTCTACTTTCACGTCTGGGAACTCGATCCTGAACAGCCCCGCATCTCTGCGGCGTCGAGGATCAACCGTATCCGACACTATCGCAAGCTCGACAAGATGGAGTGGATCCTCAACGAGAACCTCGCGCTTTACGATTGTGACGGAATTGCCTCTCACCTGGGCATTCTTGACGAAATACGGCCCGACAAGGCCCAGATCGCGGCCCGTGAACAGGTGGCCGAGATCGCTGCGAGTTCTGCCAAAGATCTGACGCCCGTCTCGATCGTCATCCCGTGTTATAACGAACAGGAATCCCTGCCGTATCTCGCAAAAACGCTCACGTCTGTCGAATCACGGCTGAATGAGATCGGATTCACGTCCGAGCTTATATTTGTGGACGATAGGAGCCAGGACGACACGTTGAATGTGATGCATTCGCTGTTCGGCGACCGCAAGAACGTCCAGATCCTGCAGCACGAGGTCAACAAGGGCGTGGCCGGAGGCATTATGACCGGCATCAGGGCGGCGCGGACCGAATTGGTCTGCTCGATCGACTGCGACTGCACGTTTGACCCGCACGAGCTGGCCAAGATGATCCCGCT
>CAZSOE010000370.1:0-2712 GCA_964608335.1 uncultured Chloracidobacterium sp. | reverse complement strand
CGCCGAAAGGCGTGAGAATTTTGCGCTCGAGATCAGCCGCATCCGGCATTTTGATCAGCTCTTTGTGATCTCGCACGACGAGGCTTTCGACAATTACGTCGATACGGTCGTCTCGGTCGAGCGCGCGTCGAGCGCAACAGCATGAAAAACGTGACGATAGTCTGTGACGGCTCGAGCCTCGGCAACGGCCGCGATAATATGCGTGCTGCGGCGGTCGCACTGCTCGGGTTTCAGGGCATCTGGAAAGCCGTCGGCGAATACCTTGGCCATGCGACGAACCAACAGGCTGAGATCGCCGCGGCCGCTGTCGGCCTCGAGAACCTCAAGGAGCCGTGCCGCGCTCATGTGATGTCCGATTCGCGCTACGTCGTCGAAACCATGGGCGGCACCTGGAAGAAAAAAACGAACCACGACTGGTGGCGGCGGCTCGAAAAAGCAGCCTCGCCGCACCAGACCACCTGGGAATGGACCCGCGGGCACGCGGGCCACGAGATACAGGAGGTCGCCGACGACCTCGCACGCGCCATAGCCACTCTCGGTCGCGTGGATACTGAGCTGCTCGACGAAGCGGCGGCCGATCTGGGCGTGAAAGAACTGTAGGGATCGAGAACCGGCGACTAACGCGTGCTGACCTTCATCAAACAAATCGTTCTGCTGTGCGGCATCTCGCTGATGGGAGCGTCGTCGTTCGTCCCTGCGCAGCTTCGATCGGACCGCGGCTGGATGTGGCAGAATCCTCGTCCGCAGGGTAATTCGCTGTTCGCGATCCATTTTGCCGCGGATAAGGAAACCGGCTTCGCCGTGGGTTCGAATGGGACCATCCTCGGCAGCACGGACGGTGGCTTTACCTGGAAAAACGTTGCGACCGCCTCGGACGCAGCGTTGTCAGGCGTGTTTGTGCTCGACCGCAACAACGCGCTCGTTGCCGGAGCACGCGGCACGATACTCTCGACCACGAACGGCGGCAAGGAATGGAAGCTGGTCGCGGTCGATACTCGCGACCACCTTTACGCGATCGACCTTGCCGGCGAAGGCTTGAAAACAGGTTGGATCACCGGCAGCTACGGCCGCATTCTCAAAACAACAGACGGCGGCGCAACTTGGGCGACGCAGGGATCCGGTGTTGCCGAGCAGCTGCTCAGTGTCGATGCGTTCGACGAGCAGCGGGCGGTCGTTGTCGGGACGAACGGCACTGTGCTGCTTACCACCGACGGCGGACAGAAATGGACGCCGGTCCAACCATGCGGCGGAACGATGGTCTCGGACGCCGTCTTTCTGTCGGCCTCAACGATCGTCGTCGTCGGCTTTAACGGCTGTGTTACGCGGAGCACCGACGGCGGAACGGTATGGTCGCGCGTCGAGACATTCAGCCGAGGCGACTTCCTCTCGATCTCGTTTGCCGACCCGACGAATGGCGCGATGACCGACGCCAACGGAATGGTTTGGCTCACGGGCGACGGCGGCACGACGTGGCTTCCGTTCAATGTTCGTACAAACCCAAAGCTCGCTTCGATCCACTTTGCCGACCGCTCGACCGCGTGGGCCGTGGGCGAGAACGGTTTGATCGTTCGCACGTCGGATGGCGGATTCAGTTGGCAGCGCCTCAGCGAAGGCAGCCGTGAGGATGTCAACGACATTGCGTTTCTCGACGATCAGATCGGTGTCGCCGTCGGCGCTCGCGGCCGGATCTGGCTGACCAACGACGGCGAGGCTTGGCTGCCGGTCTTCTCGGACACGATGGCCGACCTTCGCGCCGTCACGTTCATCGACGGTGCAAAGGGCTGGGCCGTTGGCGACGGCGGCACTGTGCTCCGAACTATCAACGGCGGCGCAAGCTGGGGCAAAGGCATCTCGAACGTGCAGGAAGACCTGCTCGCCGTGAGCTTTGTCTCGGACAAGATCGGTTTCGCGGCCGGTGCGAACGGGATGATCCTGCGGACGGATTCGGCCGGTGCGTATTGGGAACAGTTCGAATCGGGCACGCGAGTCTGGCTTTCAGATATCAAGTTTTTTGACGACAAACGCGGTATCGCGATCGGCGACAAGGGAACGATCCTCCGGAGTACAGATGGTGCACTCACATGGCAAAAGGTCGCGGTCAACGTGCGCGAGAACCTCTATGCGATGAGTTTCTTCGACCCGCGGAACGGGTTCGTCGTCGGGGCCGGCGGGATCGCTCTCCGCACAGTTGACGGAGGCGCGACCTGGCAGGATATGGAATCCGCGACAGGAGCAAACCTCTTCGCGGTGCAGGCGACCGGGCCCGACAGCGCGATCGCGGTCGGCGAATTCGGCTCGCTTTTCATCACCGAGGACGCCGGCAAGACCTGGGCGGCCCAGGCCGCGGCGACCGGCAAAGCCCTGCAGACCGTCGTGTTTCGGGGCGGCACTCGGCTCTGGGTCGGCGGCCGCGGCGGTGCGATCCTGAAACGAAGCGAGGCCCTCAACGCCCGAATTATCGCCACGCCGGCCACAAGGCCTACTCTTCGAATGGCTTCGCCCCGTGCCAAGCCCAAACCCCGCCAGCCACTCGTCACGATCACCGACGACGGCGACATCCCAATGGCCCCACCGCCAAAGAAGCCCCGCTAAGCGGTTTCGGAACGCGGAGCCTTCGTCCGCGTGTGATGACGATTCAACACCGGCGGACGAGGCGTCCGCAACCCCAGAGCGGACGAGGGCGTCCGCGTTCCCGCCGGAGACTCATACGTT
>CAZSOE010000369.1:0-2724 GCA_964608335.1 uncultured Chloracidobacterium sp. | reverse complement strand
CGACAGGCGAACATAGCGCGGCTCGACGAGACGCCCCCGACAGTTCCGACAGAGGTCTCGACGGTAAAGAACACACAGAAGGAACGTCCGCCGTCGCAGTATTTCGAGATCGGCAAACTCGACTCAGATCCTGTCGGGGCGCCGAGCACCGGACGCAGCACCGACGCTAGTGCCGGCGGTGTCCCCGGTGGGTTGGGCAGCGGGGAAGCGCCAGTTGCTAAGGTCGAGGACGATGCAGATCCGCCCCCTACCGTGAAAGCGGCTCCGCCGCGGCCGTCGAAACCGCAGTCGATGGGCGTGATCAACGGTAAAGCGACCGAGCTGCCGAAGCCCGTCTATACCGCCGCGGCCCGGGCCGTAAACGCACACGGAAGCGTAAGCGTTCAGGTAGTGGTCGACGAGCGTGGGAACGTAGTGTCGGCGAACGCAGTTTCGGGTCACCCGCTGCTCCGGCCGGCCGCAGAGAATGCCGCCCGTCGGGCGAGATTCAGTCCGACACTGTTGTCGGGCGAGCCGGTAAAGGTCGCCGGCGTGATCGTTTACAACTTTAACACCGGCGGATAGTCATCCGGCCGGGAAGAGAGGATATTGCGGCGGGCCTTCGAATGCCCGCCTTTTTATCTGCGCAGAAGCGAAAAGAATTCTCCCGGATCGACGGCGTGGACCGGTACGGGAAAGGCGTTTTGGAGTTCTTCGAACGACATCCCGTCGAGGAAGACAGGTTCGTCGGATTTGAGCGTGACCGCCGGCAGCAGAACGAAATCGCCCATGATCTCATCCTTTACCGCCAGCAGGTCTTGTCCTGTCAGCAGTCCTGCCACCGCGACGTCGCCGCCAAAATATTTATTCCGTACCGCAAGAACCTTCAGCCGACGGCCCGTCGCGGCGTTGTAATGGTCGATATGCTCCCGAAGAATCGGCGCGAACATTTCGCCCGTAAGAATGGTGCCAAAGTCAGAACCGCCGGCGTAAGCGGTCGGCCAGTTCGACGGAACTTTGGGTACCGATGCGGCTGGATGTGTCCGGTCGCCTGGTGTCAGCGATGAAGTTGAACCAACACCGGCAGACTGGTCGCCCGCTGACGCAGGCGGTTCCGATAGGACTCGTTTGAACTGATCCAAAAAGGTCCGCACCATTCCCACGCCGTCCTCGATCTGCGGGTAATTGCCGTAATGCCTTCGCGACGGGATCTCGACACCGGCTTTTATAAAGATCTCGTCCCCGAGGAACGCGAACGTCGTGCCGAGTGACTTACGAAACTCTTTCTGCAATTTTTCTACTTCCCGGGTGGTTCGTCGACAGAATTCCGAAGTGACGCGGGTCAGCCTGTCGTCCGTGTTGTACCGTGTCAGGGCAACCGGCACGATCGCGGTCGAGATGATCTTGGGATAATGCCTCGCCAGGTCGCGGAGTGTCTTTTCGAGGATCGCTCCGTCATTGATCTCAGGACAAAGCACGACCTGCGCGTGGATCTCAATATTGTTTTCGAGAAGCGTTTGCAGCTTGTCCGCGATATCGGCTCGCTTCTCGTCAACGCCCAGCAAATACGCACGCGTCTTGAGATCGGTCGCGTGAACCGACACATATTGAGGCGAGAGGCGCTGCTCGACGATGCGGGCCATCTCGTCATCTGTGATCGACGTGAGGGTCGTGTAGTTGCCGTAAAGAAACGAGAGCCGTATGTCTTCGTCACGAACGAACAGCGACGGACGCGCGTCCTCGGGGTTGCCTTTGCAGAAACAGAAGATGCATTCGTTGGCGCATTGCCGCGGCACGATCTGCTCGAATGTCAGCCCGAGGTCCTCGCCTTCGTCGCGGTCGAACTCTATGTCGACGGTTTCGCCGTTGGTCTTCTTAACACGAAACGCCAGCTCGGTCTCGCCGGCGGTTTGAAATCGAAAATCGAGATAGTCGCGCACCGGCCGGCCATTGACCTTGATGATCCGGTCGTCGGCGCGCAATTCAAGCTCGTCGCCGATGCTGTCCTTTGTGACCTCGGTTATGATCACCCCTGGACGGCGAAGCTTGGTTATCGCGGGTTCAACCGCAAATTCGTACATAAAGAAAAAGTGGTCAGTAGTCGGTGGCCAGTGGCCGGGATGACTTGACTGACCACTGACAACCGGCCACTGAGCACTGCTTACGCGGCGGCCGCCTTAAGGTCGATCAAGCTTTCGAGCGGCGTGTATTCGAGGTTCTGCGAAGTCGCGACGGCCTCGTAGGTCAGCTTGCCCGCGTAGGTGTTGACGCCTTCGCGCAGGCCCGCATCGTCCTTGATCGCCTGCTCAAAGCCTTTGTTCGCAAGGTCGAGAGCGTAAGGAAGCGTTGCGTTCGTCAGCGCGAAGGTTGACGTGCGGGGAACAGCCCCCGGCATATTGGCGACGCAATAATGCAGAACGCCTTCTTCGTAGTAGGTCGGGTTCGAGTGCGTCGTCGCGTGCGTCGTCTCAAAACACCCGCCCTGGTCAACGGCAACGTCGACGAGAACCGCTCCCTGCGGAACGAGATGCAGCATATCGCGTGTCACGAGCTTGGGCGCCGCAGCACCTACGACCAGCACCGCACCGATCACCAGATCGGCGTGTGAGATCGCCTCTTCGATCGCATAACGCGACGAGGCGAGCGTTTGAACTTTCGAAAGAAAGATGTCGTCGAGCTGACGAAGACGATCAAGGTTGCGATCGATGATCGTGACCTTTGCGCCAAGGCCGACCGCCATCTTTG
>CAZSOE010000368.1:0-2737 GCA_964608335.1 uncultured Chloracidobacterium sp. | reverse complement strand
AACGAGCGTGTAGGCGACGGTAACACGCTCCCTGACGGTCGCGTCTCGGCCCGAGAATCCGATCAGCTTAAGAACAGCTTCGCCGGGCGACTCGGTCACGCCATCGAGCCCGTCATAGAACCGCTCGGATTCGATTGGAAGATCGGGGTCGCGCTGATCGCGAGCTTTGCGGCGCGCGAAGTTCTTGTCTCGACCCTCTCGATCATTTACAACGTCGGTAAAGATGAGAACGAGGAATCGGAAACATTGATCTCCGCCGTACGCGACGCAAAGCGCGAAGACGGCCGGCCCGCCTGGACGCCGCTCACGGCCCTTACGCTGATGGTGTTTTTCGTGCTCGCGATGCAATGCATGTCCACCGTAGCAGTGGTGCGCCGCGAGACCAACTCCTGGCGCTGGCCGCTCTTCATGGTCGTTTACATGACGGCGCTTGCTTATTTCGCAGCCCTGATAACATATCAGGGCGGAAGGGCCCTTGGCTATTGAGTCCACAATGCACAATGCACAATGGCTGACTGCTGACTGCTGGTACTGAAAGATGCAGCGTTTTATTGTTTTGATAATTATCGCCTTCGCGGCCCTATTCCTTCTGCGACTCATTCTCGCGAAGCGGCGGGCATTCTCGACAAAAAGTGATTGCGGCGACGATTGCGGTTGCGCGGGTCACGGCAAAAAACTAATCTCGTAATTTGGAAGAGAGGCAACAATTCCTCACCGATGGCGTGCGTTCGATGTTTTTGTCAACGCTCGCCTTTTCTTTGGCGAATGTATTTGTCAAACAGGTAGCGCACATACCGGCGATGGAGACGGTTTTCTTTCGCTGTTCGGTGGCGACGGTCTTCTGTTTAATAGGCCTTTATCGCGCCAAGGCCGACCCGATCGGCGAGAATCGGGTCCAGTTGCTGCTGAGAGGCTTATTCGGCACGACGGCGCTGTTCCTGTTCTTCCTGACGCTCCAGCAGATGCCGCTGGCGTCGGCGATGACGATCCAGTATCTTTCGCCGATCTTTACGACGCTCATCGCGATCTTTATGCTGAGCGAGCCGGTGCGGGCGATGCAGTGCGTGTTTTATGCGATCGCGTTCGCGGGCGTTTTAGTTATCGAACGTTTTGACGCGCGGATCTCGCCGTTTTATCTCTCGATCGGCATTTTTTCCGCGTTCTGTTCGGGAATGGCCTACAACTTTGTCCGCAGCCTGCGCGGGCGCGAGCATCCGCTGACCGTGGTGCTGCATTTTCAACTTGTGGGCATGATCGCGGGCTTTGTGAGCCTGTTCTTCGAATGGAAAACGCCGCAGGGGCTGGATTGGTTGTATCTGTTCCTGGTCGGAGTGCTTTCGCAGCTCGGGCAGATCTTTCTTACCAATGCACTTCAGCGCGAACGTGTCGCCGGCGTAGCTATCATCAATTATTCGGGCCTGATCTATGCGCTCACGATCGGCTGGTTTGTCTTTGGCGAATCGCACGGCATAACATCGCTGTTGGGTATGCTGCTGGTCGTCGCGGGCGTCGTGATGAGCGTGATGTACGGCCGCCGCCAGAGCCGCCGCGCCGCGATAGAGGCTACGGCTGGATAAGGCATTGCCGCAGGGGAAACAGAGAACATCGAGAGACGAATGAAAGGGATCAAAGCTGCGGTTGTTACGGTCTCCGATACACGTTCCGAGGCGGACGATTCCTCGGGCGATCGTCTTGTTCAAATGCTCCGATCCGAGGGCATCGAGATCGCTGAGCGTATCATCGTCACCGACGGTTTACTCGAAATCCGCGAAGCTCTTTGCGCACTTGCAGAAAGGGAAGACATCAACCTGATCCTCACTACCGGCGGTACGGGGCTCGCTCCTCGCGACAACACGCCTGAGGCCACGCGGGCAGTGATCGAAAGGGAAGCGCCCGGCATCGCCGAGGCGATGCGGCGCGAGACGTTGGCGAAAACGCCGATGTCGATGCTTTCGCGCGGGGTTTGCGGCATTCGCGGGCGGACGCTTATCATTAATCTTCCGGGCTCGCCCCGCGGAGTTGAGGAGTGTTTCGAAGTGCTTCGGCCCGTTCTCGCCCACGCGGTACAACAGGTTACCGGCCACACAGATCATGAAAAATAGAATGCAATTTCGCTACCGGCTCGTCTCGGCGTCCGCGCTTCTGCTCGTTCTCTCAGGTCACGTTGTCGCCCAGCCCGATGCGGCATCGGCCGCTCAACCCAAGCCGCCGCGCATTTCGACCGAGGAGGAACTAAAGGAAGATCTTGCCACCGGGCCTTGCAAGAATGAGGATCGCACCGAGGCCGTACGGAAGCTTTTCATGAAGATGGGCGTTCCGGAATCCGAGATCAGCTCGGAGAAAGTCAAGGACATCCGGAACGTGATGGTCACCAAGAAAGGGAAGACGAACGAAACGGTCGTCATCGGCGCGCATTACGACAAAGTGAGCAGCGGCTGCGGGATCGTCGATAACTGGTCGGGCGTCGTTATTCTTGCTCACCTGATGCGAACTCTCCGCGAATCCGATACGCAGAAGACCTACGTGTTTGCGGCGTTCGACCGCGAAGAGGAAGGAATGAAAGGATCCGCCGCGATGGTGAAGACGATACCCAAGGAGGCGCGAACGAACTATTGCTCGATGGTAAATCTCGACAGCTTCGGCCTCGGCTTTATGGTCATTCTCGCCAATGCGTCGAGTCCCACAATGATCAAATTTGCCGCCGATCTCGGAGCTGAGTTGAAAACACCCGTAACAC
>CAZSOE010000367.1:0-2753 GCA_964608335.1 uncultured Chloracidobacterium sp. | reverse complement strand
TCACGTACGAAACTTACCGGACGACCCGCGATACGGAACGGGCGCAGGCCAATGTTGCCAAGGAGCAACTCGACGCCGCCGTGAACGCGGCTCGTCAGAACAATCAGGCGATCGCAAGTGCACGGGCCGACGTCGAATCGGCACGGGCGCAGGTTGCCGAAGCGCAGCAGGCATTGGTCGATACCGTAGTTCGCGCACCCTTTGCGGGTTTTGTAAGCAGCCGGCCCGTCGCGGTCGGCGAATTTGTTTCGAGTTCAGATACGATCGCGACGATTCTTCGCACAAACCCGATCAAGGTCGAAATACAGGTACCGGAGGCCGATGTTCCCTATGTCTCGGTCGGACGTGGCATCTCTGCCCAGGTCGATGCATACAAGGACCGGCGGTTTTCCGGTACCGTCACCGCAGTCAATCCTGCGATCGATCCGGTCTCTCGCGCCGCAAACATCGAGGCACTCATCGAGAATGGCGATAATGCGCTCCGGTCCGGCATGTTCGCCACGGTTCGTATCAATCGCGAGGGCGGCGTCAAGGCGGTATTCGTGCCCAAAGCGGCCATCTCTCACGACGCCGCCACCAATTCCTATAAGGTTTACGTGATCGAGGACGGAGTAGCCCGCGTCCGCGTCGTCCAGCTGGGTGTCGAAGAAGGCGAATGGCACCAGATCGTGACCGGTGTCGAGGGGGACAAGATCGTCGCGACAAGTGGGTTCGAGCAATTATACGAGGGAGCCAAGGTAACATATTAGTCTGACCTATAGGATATAAGGTCGTATGCAGTGGTTAGCTGAGATCTGTGTTCATCGTCCGGTATTCGCCACGGTGATCGTTATGTTCTTAACGGTCGTCGGCGGTTTCAGCTTTTTTACGCTCGGCGTCGATCGATTTCCCAAGATCGACCTTCCTACGATATCCGTTTCGACGAATAATCCCGGTGCGTCTCCGGTCGAGATGGAGACTGAGGTTACCGACCATATCGAGGGCGTGCTGAACACTGTTCCCGGCGTCGAGGAAATGCGCTCGTCTTCGTCACGCGGCGGCTCAAATGTAACGCTTACCTTCAATCTCGAAAAGGACCCCGACCAGGCATTCCAGGAAGTCCAGCAGAAGCTCAGCACGGTCGTCAATCGCTTGCCTGAGGACGCCGATCCTCCAACCGCAAGGAAGAGTGACCCCGATTCGAGCCCAATTCTGATGTACTCGATCAGCGCTCCTCGAGGCTCGATGGAACTGTCGGAGATGGCCCAGACCCTGATCGTCGAGAGGATCGAATCAGCCGATGGTGTCGGTGAAGTGTTTATCTGGGGCGGCCGCAGCAAGCAGATCAAGCTCTATATCGACCCCGACCGGCTGCGCGCTTATGACCTTACGGTGACACAGGTCACGAGCGCAGTGTCGTCACAGAACCAGGAACTGCCAGGGGGAACTCTTGTCGAGGGCGCAAAGACTGTGGGCCTCAGGACCCTCAGCAAACTTGACAGCATCGACGAGTTTAGCGAGATCGTGATCGCCACGAAAAACGGTTTCCCGGTAAAGATCAAGGATGTCGGCCGCGTCCAGGTCACCGGCGCCGATCCGTCGTCTGCTATGGCACTTGACGGCGTGCCGTCGGTCTCCGTCGGCGTTCGCAAACAGGCGGGCTCGAACACCGTAGCGGTGATCAGTAACGTCAAGCAGCGAATGGCGAATATCGTACCGACGTTGCCGAAGGATTTTGAGGTAGTCGTCGTCCGCGACCAGTCGGAGTTCATTCAGAACTCGCTGCATGCGATCGAGGAGCATCTTGTTCTCGGCGCGATATTCGCCGCGATCGTTGTCTTCTTATTCCTTTGGAACGTCCGCTCGACCATCATCTCAGCCTTGGCGATCCCGACGTCCATCATCGCGGCATTTGCTGCGATCGCAGCCCTCGGTTATTCGCTCAACCAGATGACGATGCTGGCGCTCACGCTGATGGTGGGCATCGTGATCGACGACGCCATCGTGGTCCTGGAAAACATCTATCGCTACGTCGAAGAAAAAGGGATGGATCCGTTTCGCGCCGCGGTTGAAGGCACGCGCGAGATCGGACTGGCCGTTCTGGCGACGACGCTTTCGCTGCTAGCCGTCTTTATCCCCGTAGGATTTATGACCGGCATAGTCGGAAGGTTCATGTCTTCATTCGGTCTTACAGCCGCAGCGGC
Source organism: uncultured Chloracidobacterium sp. (assembly GCA_964608335.1). Classification (GTDB taxonomy): domain Bacteria; phylum Acidobacteriota; class Blastocatellia; order Pyrinomonadales; family Pyrinomonadaceae; genus OLB17. Next base: position 570 of record CAZSOE010000367.1, on the reverse strand, counting down.
GATCGCCGTCTCGCTGATCGTTTCGTTCACGCTCACGCCGATGCTGGCCGCACGGTGGATCAGGCGAAAGAATGGGAAGACGGGCAGAAGGAGCGAGGACGCGCAGGCCGAAGGCAGCAGCGCCGGCGAGGAATTCGACGATGCGGCGCATCAGAGCGGATCCAAGGCCGGCTGGGTCTATCGACACGTCGAGGGCGGATACATGTCGCTGCTCAAGCTGTCGCTGCGTCATCGGTGGGCGATTGTCCTTATATGCGTGCTGACGGTGGCGTCCATCGTGCCGTTATACCGTTACGTCGGGATGGCGTTCCTGCCTGATGAGGACGAATCGATCTTTGAGGTCAACGTGCGCGGGCCGCAGGGCACCTCGCTCGCCGCAACGCAATCTATCCTCGACCGTATAGCACGCGACATCCGCCAGCAGCTTCCAGGTCTGAGGAACATAGTCGTCAGGACCGGCGGTTTCGGCAGCAGCGGCGGTCACAGCGGCAGCGTCAGCGTTGCTCTTTTGCCCGTTGCCGAGCGTCAACAGTCTCAGGCCGAATTGATCAACCGAGTGCGCGGAATGGT
>CAZSOE010000366.1:0-2756 GCA_964608335.1 uncultured Chloracidobacterium sp. | reverse complement strand
CGGCACAATTCAACAACTCGATCGAGTTCCGGATGCGAGGTGTTTCCGGACACGGAACCAAGAAACTTATCGGCTGCGGTTTCACTCACGCCTCGACCCAGCAGTTCTTTCTTCACGCCCTCGCTGCCGATCTTATCGAGCTTGTCGAGCGCGACGAGTGCGTCCGATTCGTTGGCGATTCCCGAGCCAGTAACCATCTGCGACAACAATTGGCGATGATTGATCCGGACTGTGAAATCGGCGAAACCCAGCCGCGTAAGAATGTCGCTGGCCGCGGAAATGATCTCCGCCTCGACAACTATCGATGACGATCCAATCGCATCCACATCGCACTGATAAAACTCCCTGAATCTTCCTCGGGCAGGTCTGTCCGCGCGCCAGACGGGTTGGATCTGGTAGCGTTTGAAGAATTTTGGGAGTTCGTTTTTGCGGTTTGCGACGACGCGGGCAAGGGGGACGGTGAGGTCGTATCGGAGCGCCAGGTCGCTTAGCGATTGCGGATTGCGGATTGCGGATTGCGGATTCTCAGCATCGAGGGCTTCCTCTAATTTCTCACCTCTTTTCAGGATCTTATAAATGAGCTGATTGCCTTCCTCGCCGTATTTGCCCATTAGGGTCTCGATGTTCTCGACGGCGGGGGTTTCGAGGGGTTCGAAGCCGTAGCTTTCGTAGACCTGCTTGATGATCGAGATGACATATTCGCGCTTGCGCACGTCCGCGGGGAGAAAGTCGCGCATTCCGCGGGCTGGGTTGGTCGAGGCCATAAGCGATTAGTTTACCGCAGACGGGTGTGCGTGCAGAGGGGGCCTAACCGCATATAACACAGATGACGCAGATACAGAGGAATCTATCAATTTCTCTTATCCGCGTTATCTGCGGTCAAATAACGATCCTTCAGTTCAACATAACTTTGCCAGGAGCGGTCGAGGTGGTAGAGTTCCTCGTCGCTCAGCGTGCGTTTGACGCGGGCGGGTGAGCCCATGACGAGCGAGCGCGGCGGGATCTGGGTGCCGGGCGTAAGGAGGGAACCGGCGGCGATGAGCGACCGGCTTCCAATGCGCACGCCGTCGAGCAGTATCGCGCCTATCCCGATCAGGCAGCGGCTCTCGACGTGGCAGCCGTGCAGGACGACGCGGTGGCCGACCGTGATCTCGTCTTCGAGAATGGTCGGATGCACGTCGGTCGTTACGTGAATTACCGTGAGGTCCTGAATGTTCGTCCGCGCGCCGATGCGTATGTAATTCACATCGCCGCGCACGACCGACCCGAACCACACGCTCGAATCCTCGCCTATCTCGACATCACCGATCACTACTACATCGTCGGCGATGAAGGCCGTGGGATGGATGGCCGGCTGTTTTCCGTCGAACAGTTTTAGGGTCATGATCACAACGCAGAGGACGCAAAGGGCGCAGAGTAAAAACAGAGAGCTACCTTGCGAATTTGCGCCGCAAGTTGCCCCAGATCTGCTCAAGCTCGCCGATACGCAGCAGTTTCGCCACGAGCAGGAACGTCGATCCGGCGAGCGCCATCGGGACGAACGCTTCGGCTAGGCGGACGGCGAGGGTTTTGTCGCCGAGCCTACCTGCAAGGAAATGATACGCAGCATATGCCACGAGCGACATCACGGCCGAGGCTGCGAGGATCTTGAGCAGGGCCGGGAGTATCTCGCGGCCGTTCAGCCGCGTGATCTTGCGGCGCATAAAGTAGACGAGAGCTATGAAATTCACGGTCGCAACGATCGATGTCGCCAGCGCGACACCGGCGTGACCAAACCCGTTCGGCCGCTCGGGCGACACGCCGACAGTCGAGAGCAGCTGCATCATTCCGAAGCTCGCGGGCACGTGGATGAGGATCGACGCGAGGCTGATGTACATCGGCGTTCGCGCGTCGTCGAGTGCGTAGAACGCGGGCGAGAGCACCTTGATCGCAGCGTAGCCGGCGAGGCCGATCGAATAGGCGGTCAGAGCCCAGGCGGTCATGTTCGTATCAAAGGCATCAAACTCGCCCCGCTCGTAGATCAGCGCGATGATCGGCTGCCCGAGCACGATGAGGCCGCACGCCGATGGAATAGCGAGCAGAAAGACGAGCTTGATAGCGTCGGAGAGGGTCGAGCGGAACTTGACGATATTCTCCTGCGAGGCGAGGCGCGAGAGGGTCGGTATGGCGGCGGTCCCGATGGCGACCCCAAAGACGCCGATTGGGAACTGCATCAGGCGAAATGCGTAACTCAGCCATGACGCTCCGCCGTCGATGCCCGAGGCGACTATGGTATCGACCAGCACCTTGACCTGTATCGCTCCCGTTCCGATGATCGCCGGCGCCATCAGCCGCATCACGCGGCGGACGCCCGGGTCAGTAAAACTCAGTCCGGGAGAGAATCGAAATCCGACCTTCAAGAGCGACGGCACCTGTATCAGAAGCTGCGCGGCTCCGCCGACAAGCGTCCCGATCGACATCCCGATGATCGCCCACTGCGATGCGTCGGGCGGCACTGCGAGCTTGTCGACCGAGCGCTCCCACGCGCCACCCGCGAGCCAGTAGGCGAGTCCCAGACCGGCGATGATCGAAAAAATGTTGAACGCAGTCGAAGCCGATGCCGGTATCCCAAAGCGGCCTTTCGTGTTCAGCACGCCCATCGCAAGCGCGGCGAGAGCGACGAGCAGAATGAACGGGAACATTACTTGCATCAGCACGGTCGCCAGCGCAGCTTTTTCGGGCGGGTAGTAGTGATTCGGGTCGCCGAGATAGTTGTA
>CAZSOE010000365.1:0-2777 GCA_964608335.1 uncultured Chloracidobacterium sp. | reverse complement strand
ATCACCCGTATCGGACGCGTGCTGAGGAATCTCCGCATCTACGAGATCCCGCAGGTCTGGAACATCCTTAAGGGTGAGATGAATTTTGTCGGGCCGCGGCCCGAACGCCCGCACTTCGTGCGTCAGCTTGCGCGCGAGGTGCAGTTCTACGACCATCGTCACCTCGTCGCGCCGGGTCTGACCGGCTGGGCCCAGATCAAGTATCCATATGGAGCCTCGGTTGACGACGCGATACAGAAGCTTCAGTACGACCTTTATTACATCAAGAATCAAAGCCTTACGCTGGATATGGTCATCGTTGTCGAGACCATCAAGACCGTCCTGTTCGGCAAAGGCAGCAGATGACCATGCAAGAGGACCGCGAAATGAAAACGAGCAACTTTTTCAAGGCAATTTCACCCTTCCTGATGGCGATCGCGATCGCTGGCGCGGCGTTGGGTCAGGTCCCCGGCAAGGCCAACGTTGGCAGGGAGACGGCCGTGGACAAGAAGGCGCCGCTGCCTGCACCGACGGCAAGCCCGTCGGGCTCGGCCGCCACCGAGCAGAGCCCGGAAGAGGACGCGATCCTGCCGTATTACAGCAACTACCTGAAGGAGTATCGCCTCGGACCGAGCGATGTTATCTCGGTCGAGGTCTTTGGCCAGTGCCCGGAGTATTGCATTTTCGGCAAGCCGATCCCGCCGAACGCACGGATCTCGTACCCGTTGATCCGAGAAGGCGTCTTTGTCGCCGGTAAAACGGTCGAGCAGGTCGCTGCAGAGATCACGAAGAAGCTCGACGAGTTCATTATTGACCCGCAGGTAATGGTTACGCTCGAAAAGGCGATGTCCACTCGCTACAGCGTTATGGGTAATGTCGCGGCGCCGGGTGTTCGCGTAATGGACCGCAAGGTCAGCGTTTACGAGGCCATACTCGATGCAGGCGGCGTCACAAAGAACGGTGACCGCAACAAGGTCGCCATAGTCAGTTATGGCAGCGACGGACGACTCAGTCGCCGCGTAGTCAGCCTCAAGGCGATCGAGGATGGCAAAGCTGAAATGATCTTCCTTAACCCCGGCGATCAGGTCTTCGTTGCTGGCAAAGGGTTTACGCTCGACAAGGTCTTCGACATCCTTGGCAAGGCGAGCATCGCGCGGTTCCTGTTTGGCTCGCCGTTCTAGGTCTCCGACGTCGTGATGCGTAAGCTGCTGGTCATTCTTGTGCTGGTCTTCGCGGCCGTCGGCGTCCGTGCCGAATGGGTCAGGCAGAATATGAACACGTTCGCGTGGTTTCGCGACGTGTACTTTCTAAACGCCGCGGACGGCTGGATCGTCGGGGCGGACGGCGTGCTCCTGTCGACGACCGATGGGGGCGAGACGTGGACCCAGGCACGCAGATTCACGACCGACAATTTTGTCCAGGTACATTTCACGAGCAAGTCGAACGGCTGGCTCCTGTGCGAACGCAACGTATTCAACCGCGGCAAAGAGCCGACCTCTTACCTTCGAAGAACGACCGACGGAGGTTTGACCTGGGAAAAGATCGAATTTGAGGATGCCGGGCGCGAGCGCGTGACGCGGCTTCTGTTCGGCAAGGACGGCTCGGCCCGGGGCTTTGGCGAGGGCGGACTTTTCTACAAGCTTCAGGAAGACGGCTTGACCTGGAAGAGCAGCAAGTCGGCGATCCACTTTGTCCTGCTCGACGGGATGTTCTCGTCCCTCTCGACGGGCGCGATCGTAGGCGGCGGCGGCACGATCCTGTTCACCGAAGATTCGGGCCTGACATGGGAGAAAGCCACGCTGATCGGCGACCTCGATACGAGGCTCAACGCCGTATTCTTTTCAGGTACAGGTGGGTGGGCCGTGGGAAATCGCGGCACGATCTTCTATTCGAACGGCGGCGGACGCCTCTGGCGGCAGCAGCGGTCGACCGTGACCGCAAACCTGAACGACGTATTCTTTACCAGCTCATCCAACGGCTGGGCCATCGGCGACAACGGCGTTATCGTCCGAACACGCGACGGCGGCAAGCTCTGGTTCGACGTCAAGTCGCCCGTCACCCACAAGCTCGAACGTCTCACCTTCGCCGGGGACCGCGGCTGGGCCGTCGGCTTCGGCGGCACCGTCCTCACCTACGAGGAAGGCGTCTCCGGCCCCGACACCGTCAAACCCGTCCTCGTCCGCCGAAACTAGCACGCTCATCGATCAAGTCGAGAGCAGCCGTCCCCGTAACGTCATCCGCAGACGGTCGAGTCCAAATGCAGCAGAATCGCAGTGCCTGACCCCGCCTTCTATTTGTCGCCGATCTCGGTGGATGTCGGATAGTCGTGCTTGAAGATCAAACGGCCGGCCGCATCGTATTGCATCGTCGAAGGGATGTCCGGCGGTGAAGTGGTTGCGGTCACTCGACCATCAGCGTCGTAGCTCCAGCCCGATACCCTGTGGTTTGTGAATGTGTAGCTCGCGTCCTTTTCATTTCCCCAGAAATCGTTCTGGCGGTCGGTCATGTCGTCGAAGGCATTGAAAGTGTAGGTTTGACGGTACGGAATGGTCCCGCCGCTTGAACCGTTTGCCTCGCTGCCCGTCTTACCCTGGTAGATGCGTCCCTGGTGATCGTAGGTCATCAGGCGGTCGAAGTTGGCATTGAGAGCATCGTCGACGTGTTTGAGTTTGCCGTCCGAGTAGTACTGGTACGTTTTCTCCATCACATCCGTGCCGGACGTATCGGCTTCGTATGTGGCGGGCTGGAGGCGGTTGTTGAGAGTAGAAGAATCGCAGTGCCTGACCCCGCCGTTACTT
>CAZSOE010000364.1:0-2823 GCA_964608335.1 uncultured Chloracidobacterium sp. | reverse complement strand
CAGCAGCTTGCCGTGTCTCTTCTTTGTCAAATACCGCGAAAACGCTCGCCCCGCTGCCACTCATCGCGGCATTCGCGGCCCCGAGTTCGAGCAGGGTCTCCTTGACTCGTTTTATCTCAGGATAGGAGGCGAAAACACTTCGCTCAAAATCGTTTATCAACTCCGAGTACAGCGGATCGAACATCCCGGCCGCCTCTCGGCAAACTGTAAGAATACTTTCCCGGGTTTCGGATGTCAAGATAGTGCGGGTGTCGAGGCGGGCAAAGGCCTCTTTCGTAGCAACTTTCACCGCCGGCGTCACAATCAGAATCTCATCCGCCCCCACATCCGCCGCCGGCTCGATCACGTCGCCGCGACCGCTCCCGACAGCCGTTCCACCATAAAGAAAGAACGGCACGTCAGAACCCAATTCAGCGGCGATCGGGTGCAGATCGTCCACAGTGACGTTCCATAGACGCGAAAGACCGATAAGTGCAGCGGCAGCGTTTGACGAGCCGCCGCCGAGCCCGCCCGGCGACGGGATGCGTTTCTCCAGATGCATCTTCGCCCCGGCTCCAGCTCCCGACCGTTCCCACAGCAGCCTTGCCGCCTTTACGATCAGATTGGTCGCGTCAACCGGTACGGTCGGGTCGCTGCACGTCAGCTCGATCGTGTCGCCGGGTTCGAATATAAGTCGGTCGCTCAGCGAAACTGTCTGGAAGAATGTCCAAAGCTCGTGAAACCCATCCTCGCGCTTGCCGAGAACGCGCAGCGTCCAGTTGATCTTGGCAAATGACGGCAGCGAGAACCGCATTGAGCAAGCATATGCTCACGCGACGGCTGGCGCAACGCTATTTGCGGGTGATGAAGACCTGAGTGAGGTAATAGGACCCGTCGTCGGCTATCGCGATGCCGACGGCGGATTCGCGCCAGCTTGGATCAAGCAGATTATGTCGATGGGACTGCGAACCGAGCCAAAGCTCGACGGCCTTGGCGATGGGGTCGTCGAAACCTCGATTGAAAGCTATGTTCTCGCCGATGGCGCGCCAGTTACGAAGTTTTAACTGATCGGCCCGGTCGCTGACGAATTTGTTGTCGAGACCGCGATGGCTGAAGAAGTGAAACTCGGCCATGTTTCGCGAATGGAGCCGGGCGACTTCGGCGAGCTCTTCGCTCCACGCGAGCGGTGCGGCGCCGTTCTCGGCGCGTTTCTTATTGATAATGTTGAATGCGATCCGCTCGGCCGCGACCGTGTTGACCACGACGGAGGCGGCAACGTCAGACGCCTTCGAAACCACGCGCGGCCGTGACGACCCGACCGAAGGCTCATCCTCGTCCGTCTCGAGAAGCCGTGAAAGCGCACGCTCGAGACCCGAGAGGCGCACCGAAGTATCGGTCACGGAGGCAGGAATCGTGTTTTGTGCGTGAATACCGGCCGCAAAGGTGGCAAGGATGGCCGGCATTAAGAATGTCTTAAGGATCATATACCTCACTTCGGCAGCCGGACGAGCCCCAAAAACGGGCCTCCTGGCGTTGCGCTCCCGATACACCGGGATTGCCTTTTCGGTTAAGGTCGGCCGATCAGGAGAGATCAGCCTATTAATAGAAATTCCCAATCTTCGGCACATTCCGAAGAATCGCTTCACGGCTATAGAATGGCTTTATGGAACAGAAACCGGTCACGCTGGGAAGGAAACGGGCCGATGTGGTCGAGACTGAACCCTCGGTCGACCCGGTGTGCAAGATGCTTGTCACGCCGGAAACGGCCGCGGCCACGTCCGAGCACGACGGTAAAACATACTATTTCTGCGCGGTTCGCTGCAAGGAAAAATTCGCGGCGGATCCCGAGCGATTCCTATCGGAACCGGGAGCGGTAGCGACCGGATTCGCATCCGCGGGGCCCGAATCTCGCCAACCTTCCCGGAATCCGGTCGCTACTGCTCCCGGTTCTGACGAATATACGTGTCCGATGCACCCGGAGATCGTTCAGATCGGCCCGGGCAGCTGCCCGATCTGCGGCATGGCGCTCGAACCGAAAGAGATCACGCTCGAAGACACGGCCGACCCGGAATACGCCGACATGAAACGCAGGTTTTGGATCGCGGCGGTCCTCAGCCTGCCTGTGTTTGTGCTCGCGATGGCCGAGATGTTCGTCGACTTCAATAATCTCTTCCCGTCGTGGCCGCACGGACGAGCGTCGTACCTCTCATTGTGGATACAGTTCGTGCTTTCGACGCCCGTCGTTCTGTGGGGCGGCGGGCCGTTCTTTCAGCGGGCGTGGGCCTCGGTCAAGAATGTCAGCCCGAATATGTTCACACTGATCGCGATCGGCACGGGCTCGGCCTATGTTCTCAGCCTCGCCGCTCTATTTATGCCGCAGATCTTTCCCGCGGCGATGCGCGACGCACATTCGAGCATCGTGCCGGGCTACTTTGAGGCCGCGGCGGTCATAACCACACTCGTCCTGCTCGGGCAGGTCCTCGAGCTCCGCGCCCGGTCGCAAACCTCGTCAGCGATCAAGGAACTGCTGCGACTCGCGCCTGAAACGGCCACAGTTATCAAGGACGACGGCTCGGAGGAGGTCGTCGACCTGCGTCACGTTACCGCCGGCCAAACTTTGCGCGTAAGAGCGAATGAAAAGGTACCGACCGATGGCGAGATCGTCGAAGGCGACACATCTATCGACGAATCGATGGTCACCGGCGAGTCGATGCCGGTCGAAAAACATGCCGGCGATAAGGTGATCGGCGGCACGATAAACGGTAATCGCTCTTTTACAATGCGTGCCGAAAGAGTAGGCAGCGAAACTTTGCTGGCACAGATCGTCAAGATGGTCGGCGAGGC
>CAZSOE010000363.1:0-2843 GCA_964608335.1 uncultured Chloracidobacterium sp. | reverse complement strand
CGGCGCGCTTTCGTGCGCCGATCTTTGGGTGTGCGGCGAACGCCTCGAGGTGGTCGGCGGCAGTGAGCGAAAACCATACGCGTTCCGCCGCCCCAAAAAGGTCCTCGAGCATCGCAAACGGCCTGCTCGCGGCCATCCGGCGTGCCCATTCGGTCGAGCCGCAGCAGTCGAGAAACGCGGCCTCGGCCTCGCCAAGCGGCAACGCGTTGAGCCACGCCAGGTTCTTGTACAAGCTGTGTTTAATAGTCACGCGATCCTGCCAAAAAGCCTGAGCCGGCTGACACCGCCGTCCGGATAGATGTTAAATCGTACATGCGTCAGAGGTTCGTGCGAGATCAGTTCACTGAACGTGTGCCGTGCGTGCGGGCCAAGCCGATTCATCGCAAGAAGTTCCGTCCATTCGATCTCGTCCGTGTTATCGTCCGCCGCCACGCCGCCGTCGAGTGAACAGCTTTCAGGATAATTGCCTCGAAAGAATGATGTGTCGACCTCGACACGCTCGATCGTGCCGCGAGTACCGAGACGCACGATACACCAGTCGTGACCGGGCCCGCGCCGGCGGCGAGTTTCCCAGCCATCGCTCATATCGGTCGGTGTTCCCGGCATTATCAGATTTTGGCGGTGACCGAAGAATTCGTCGCTCGCTGCTATCACGCTGCCGCCGTTCTCGGCCGCCGCGAGATCAATCTGCGAGTTACGTGCTCGAAGCTCGTCCCAATCGCGCTGTACCTTTCCGTGAACGCGAAGCCGACCGACGCCGCCGTCCGGATATATTTTGAATCGAACGTGCGTAATCCGGCCCGTAGGAGCGACCTCGAAAGGGTTGAGCGAGTCACCCGCAAGTTCCACAACGGGGAGGACCTCGCGCCAAACGATGTCTTCACCCGTTAGCTCCTCAACACTCAAGCTGCCGACGACGTTTGCGACTTCGAGCGAACAATGTGACGGAAAGTTCCCACGAAAGTATGCAGTATCGACAATCACGCCGCGTACCTCGCCGGGCATTCCGAGCCGGATGATGCACCAGTCGAATCTTTCATCGAGACGCGGTGAGCGCCGGCGGCGACTCTCCCACCCGTCCATCCACTTGCCGTCGTCCGTGTAGAGACCTTCCTTCCAAACAGGCGACGCGGCCTTTATGAGGTTTTCTTTGGGCGCAAAAAAGTCGTCGTTCGCGTAAACGACTGCGCCGCCGAGCCGCTCGGCCGCAAGATCGATCGCGTCGGTAAAATCCATGCTATTCAGCCGGCGAGACCGTTGTAACCGGGTCGCGATAGATCCAGGCCGCGATCAGGTTAGCGACTATCGACGTCACGAGCTGCGCACCAGCGACCATCACCCACAAGCGCCTACTGTAAAACCCAAGCGGGATGAATTCCGCCGGAGCGGTCACCGAAAATGCGAGCCAAGCCGCTATCGCAGACAGAACCGCGGTTTTCGGCCCCGGCCCGTGAAACGGCCGCATCAACGCATAGATAAAGATCGCGCCAAATCCTCGGCCCAGCTCAAAGATGAAGAAATAGACCAACGCCATCGAGGCGTGCTCCGGATCCGGTGGATTTGCACCGAGGCCCTGGTAGATGTATTCCCAATACTGTTTGAAGACCTGTTCGTGTAGAAACCCGTCGGACAGGAACAGTAACACGGATGCGATTAAACCGCCGATAAACAACCGAGCAAAGTTGATCTTGTGCACTTTCCCTCCATTGCCTGCCGACTGAAGGTTGTTACGGCCTTACCGGAACGTCGGCGGACTTTGCATTAGAATCCCCGATAAACGGAAGTGTTATATCCGCCGCATTATTTATCAGAAAGACGCCGCCGTCAAATTCGGCGATGTCGAGAACGAGGTCAATGTTGTTTCTTGCGCATCTCGAGAGAAAAACTCCTTGTGAGATATGTCTCGGTTACGGCTAGATTCGCGCTGGCCTAAAAGCGTTTGCTGGCCGCGAATCAAGAACAGAGCAATTGTCCGCGTGAGTCGGTAAATATCCCGTCGTCAAAGACCGTTGTTCCACCCACGATGGTCCGCTTAACTTTGCCGAAAAGCTCCCGACCGGAATATGGTGTGAGCTTGTGGCGGTGGTGGACCAGGTCGGGAACCACCGTGAATTTTGCGTCGGGGTCCCAAACCACCAGATCGGCATCGCAGCCGGCGATGATCGAGCCCTTGCGGCGATAGAGATCGCTGAGTTTTGCCGGTTGTTCGGCCATCAGCCGCGTGAGAGCCGTGAGATCAAGACCGCGCGCTCTGAAATTCGTCCACATCACCGGTAGTCCGAACTGCAAGGCCGAGATGCCGCCCCACGCGGCAAGAAAGTCGCCGCTCTCCTGTAGTTTCAGCGCCGGCGTGCAGGGCGAGTGGTCCGAAACCACCATATCGATAGTGCCGTCCTCAAGAGCCTCCCAAAGTTTTTCGCGATTCTCCTGCTCGCGCACTGGCGGACAACATTTGAAGTGCGTCGCGCCGTCGGCGATTTCTTCTGCCGCGAACGTCAGATAATGGGGACATGTCTCGACGGTTATCGGCAGCCCTTCTTGCTTCGCTGCGCGAAGGATCGGCAATGTCTCAGCCGACGACAGATGAACGATATGAACCCGACAACCGGTTTCGCGGCAAAGCCGGATCATCAGGGCGATCGCTTCATTCTCGGCCGCGGCGGGTCGCGACCGGAGAAACGTCCCGTAAGCACGAGCGTCCGCACCAGCGAGCGATGCCGCGGCCTCGTCGATCGGCCCGGGTAGCTCCGCGTGAACCAGCAAAACGGACCCGAGACGTGCGATCTCGGGCATCGCGATACGGAGATCGGCCTCGGTCACGTGAGGAAATTCGTCAACGCCCG
>CAZSOE010000362.1:0-2854 GCA_964608335.1 uncultured Chloracidobacterium sp. | reverse complement strand
CGCGGCGTCAGGTTTGCCGCGGCGGGAAATTCGGGGTCCGTTATGGTCGAGATCGTCATCCACAGCGAAGAGCCGTTCATCTTGGCGAGCCGCTGAACTTCGTCGAGGCTCGTCTTGCCGAGGCCGCGCGCCGGCGAATTGACGACCCGCATCAGAGCGACGTTATCGAACGGGTTCATCGCGAGCTTGAGGTAGGCGATCACGTCCTTGACCTCGGCCCGCTCGTAGAATGAGAAGCCGCCGACAATGTTGTATTCGATACGGTTTCGGCGAAGCGATTCTTCAAACAGGCGCGATTGCGCGTTAGTGCGGTAAAGTACGGCGATCCGCGCTTCGGCGTCGTTGCGGCGATGGTCCGCGATCTTCTCGGCCACGAACCGCGCCTCGCTGTCGCCGTCGTACGCCTGATAGTAGAAGACGCGCTCGCCGCCCGGGTTCGCGGTCCAGAGCTTCTTCTTTTTTTGGTTGACGTTGTGGGCGATCAGCGCGTCGGCGGCGTCGAGGATCGTCTGCGTCGAGCGATAATTCTGCTCGAGCAGGATCACCTTGGCGGTCGGAAAGTGCTGCTCGAAATCCAGAATGTTGCGAATGTCGGCCTGACGAAAGCCGTAGATGCTCTGAGCGTCGTCACCGACAACGCAGATGTTCTGCTGCTTCTCGGTCAGGTAGCTGATAAGCGCGAACTGGAGCGAATTGGTGTCCTGATATTCGTCGACGAGGATGTACCGGAACTTGTCGTTGTATTTCTCGCGGGTTTCGGGCGATATGCGCAGAAGCTGGACGGTCTTGATCAGCAGATCGTCGAAGTCGAGCGCGTTCGCCGTTCGCAGGCGCTCGTCATACATTCGGAAGACCTTGGCGATATTTCCCTTCTTCTCGTCGCCGTACTCGATCTTTGACGCGTACATCGCTGCATCTTCACCGCGGTTCTTCGCCGAGCTGATCGCGTTGCGGACCGAGCGGGGCGTGAGCTGTTTTTCGTCGAGCCCGAGGTCCTTGATGCAGGCGCGCACGACCTTCTGCGAATCGTCGGTATCGTAGATGGTGAAGGTCCGTTTGTAGCCTTCGTCGAGCTTCTCGACGTCCTGCCGGAGTATTCGGACGCAGAGGCTGTGAAAGGTCGAAATGAGCGGAGCAGAACGCAATGCCTGTCCCTTGAGCAGCTTTTCGACGCGCTCGCGCATCTCGCCCGCGGCTTTGTTTGTGAACGTAACGGCAAGAATGTTGTGCGGTGCAACTCCTTTCTCAGCAATAAGATACGCGATCCGCACGGTAATGACACGCGTCTTGCCCGAGCCCGCGCCTGCGAGAATGAGTAGCGGGCCTTCCGTCGCCTGGACGGCTTCGGCTTGTTGTTGATTTAGGGTTGAGAGCAGGTCCATTAGAAGTACAGCTCATAGCTGCCAGCTAATAGCTGTTAGCTGTTTCTTACTATTTTATCAGCGCCTGTATCGCCTTGAACTGTTCATGCTTTGCGTCGCGCATCAACTCGAACAGAGCCAATTCGACGGACGACTCGATCGCGCCTGCACGCTGCATTTTCGCGAGGCCCGTGAGACGGTTGTACTCGAACCGCGAGCAGACACAATCGCCGAGAACGTGCACCTGGAACCCGCGATCGATCAGGTCATGCGCCGTTTGGCTGACACAAATGTGCGTCTCGAGACCGCAGATCACGACCTGACGCACGGCGAGCTCCGTCAGTCGATCGACGAAAAGTGACGATCCGCACGAGCTAAAGGCAGTCTTTTCATACGGAACGATCTCACCAAGCGTCGCCCTGATCTCATCAGCCGTGCGCCCGAGTCGCGTCGGATATTGTTCGGTGACCAGCACCGGACATCCAAGTACCTGAAATCCTCGGACCGCGATCGCTATCCGCCGTGCGACCGTTTCGAAATCGGGTATCACAGCACGAAAAGCCTCCTGAACGTCGATGACGACAAGGGCGCTTTCCTGCACGTCGAGTATGTTCGGATGCGGCATTTTTTAATCTTTCTCGACGTCGGCGTCGGCCCCTTTTTCTGGCCTCGCTTCCCTTTCGCGCACCTCTCGCCGATATGTGCGGAAAAAGAAGAAGACGGCGAGGCCCGATCCGATCAGGATCAGTATCATCATCGCAATGATGAAAAAAGCTTCGGCGCGACCGGCTCCGGGCATAGGACTAGTTTAGAGTTCCGGGTGTCAGTTTCGAAATTGCGGATTGCGGATTGCGGATCGCGGATCTCCAAACTTTCGGATTCACGCTTGTCCGATGCACGGACCGCGAGCTGGGACTGGAAACTGAATCTAAAACCTGAAATCTGAGATTTGAAATCTGAATCCGGGATCTAGCTCGGTGCCTGATTAGCCGGAAATGCATTCTGGTGGGTGTCGAGCAGGCGGTCGCGGTAGACGTCCGGGATCTTACGCACCTTCTGTTCACGGTCGGTGACCAGGTGAAGCGTTTCGCCTTCGGCGACCAGCGTATCGTCGGAGGCGCGGTGCACTTCGTAGATGAACCGAAGACTGCGACTGCGGATCTCACCGATCTTTGTTCGGATGGTAAGAACGTCCTCGTAATGTGCGGGCGATTTGTACCGGCAGTACGATTCGGCGACGACGATAAAGGTCTCGTCCTGATCTTCCATCTCCTTGTACGAAAAGCCTTTAGAGCGGCAGAATTCGCTGCGGGCGGCTTCGAACCAGACGAGGTAATTGGCGTGGTGGACGATTCCCATCGCGTCGGTCTCGGCGTATCGAACTCGAACTTCAGTTTCGTGCCAATCGTCCATAAACGAGTCGAGAGTCGCGAGTCACCAGTCGCGAGTCTCTCGGCTAAAACCTTCCTGCTCGCGACTCACGACTCTGCTCT
>CAZSOE010000361.1:1045-2856 GCA_964608335.1 uncultured Chloracidobacterium sp. | reverse complement strand
GTGGATTGCCACAGCAGAACAACCGGTCGAGCCCCGGTCGATGCTGATGTCGCTACCGTGTCCAGACACTACAGAATGCCGAGAATAACCCTGTCCGGTCGTCACAAATGATACGCAGATGCATAACAACGATCCTGCTCGTCACGGGTATTGCCGGCATCGGTTCATTATTAGGAGCGGGAGTCCATCGTTCGGAAAAGCCGCGACCGCGCTCTGCCGAGGAGGTCCCGGTCGCATTTTGGGCATGGCGCAACGAAACGCCGACGCAGGCTGACGTTCAGGCGGCCCTTGGCTCGACTCGCGGCACGACCCTGTTCCTACGTGCCGGACAATTCGATATTTCGGAAAACGGCATCGACCGTATCAGAAGTGCTACGGGGCCCTTTCCGGCCGCACCGGAACTGCACCTCGTGTTCAACAGCACCCGCAAACTCCTAAACGAATTCGAATCGATCGATCCCGATCGGTTCGCCCGGAAAATCGCTGATACATATCTGTCGGATGTGTTGGGTGCAAGAGCCGCGGGCGTCGCCGTCCACGGGCTACAACTGGACATCGATGTCCCGACGCGCCTTTTGCCGCGGTATGCAGAGGTGCTCAAGATCGTGCGCCGGCGCATTCCGGCAGGATCGGCGCTCTCCATCACCGGGCTGCCGACATGGGCGAGTTCGAGTTTGCTCGAGGACGTCCTTCTGACGGTCGATTTTTGGATCCCGCAGTGCTATGGCGCAAAAGTCCCGGAAACTATCTCGGAACGAATACCCATTTCATCCGCCGCGGATGTAGCCCTAACGATCGAGGCCGTTCGACGCCGGGGCAAACCCTTTTATGCCGGGCTGTCCGTCTACGGCTATGCGATTCTTTATGGACAAGACGGGAAGCTGATAGAGTTGCGCGGTGACATAGCTCCCGAATCGGCCTGGCGGTCAGGCCTCGAGCTGACGGCAATCGACCGCTTCGACGGTCCTGCGGGAACGGGCGAAGTACGTTACGAGTATCGGGCGAGATCGGACGTTGTGCTGGACGGACTGATCGTCAAGTCGGGCGAGGCTCTCGTCTTTAATACGCCGACCGCTGGAGCGGTAAACGCCGCCGCCAAGGCCGTTCGCGACAATGCCGGCGAAGCGTTACTCGGGATCTGTCTGTTTCGCCTGCCTTCCCGTCACGACAAGAACACTCTTGGCTTGAACGAGATCGCGTCGGCGCTTTCCGGCAGTTCATCCCACGCCTCCTTCAAAGTGAGCGCCGAGGCCGTCACCAGCCAACAGCTCCGCTTGCGCGTACTCAATGATGGAAGCGCCGCATCGGTAGTAAGCGACGGCGCACTTTCGATCGATCTTCAGGTACCAAAGGGCAGTGTCACTTCGGTTACGGGCCTCGACGGCTTTTCGGAATATCGATCACTTTGCGGCAGCACCATAGAATCCGGCGCCTGTAGTGGTCGACGGGCCGACGTTGTTCGTCTAGCCTCTGGGATGTCCCGACCAGGATCGGACGCGACGGTGACCATAGTTTTCAACCGTGAGGTGCCGGCTGCCATTACCGGATCGGTCACACTCTATATCGACGATGGCCGAGTTGAACGCATTCCTATCGCCGTTCAAGTCCAGAACAGGGGGGGCAACCGTGAAACGCGAAACTAAGAGAGCGCTTGTTTTTCTTAGCCAAATACTATGCCTGTCGGCGGTCCGCTTCTTGGTGTTGGCGATCGCGGGTGTTGTGACGATCCTCGCTTGCGGGTGGAGTTTCGTAAGCGACAGCTCGGTTAGGTTCAACAGCTTCAGGACCGGTCGAGCGTTCTATCGCCTACC
>CAZSOE010000361.1:0-1035 GCA_964608335.1 uncultured Chloracidobacterium sp. | reverse complement strand
CCGCCGCTCCCCGTGATGTACAACCCATACGCCAACAAAGAGTATTCCACTGTGGAGGTCGAGAATTATCTGGACGAGGACTCAAAGTCGGATCCGAATCGTGATCCTGAGACAGAGGAAGATATTTGGGAACGTGTGTATTCTTCGATCGCGCTATCCGATCTAGCGCAGACGCGCGAGCTGCTGCGTAATTATCTCTCGTCCACAGAGTACGAAGAATATTACGAAAATCTCGGAACGGATCGGGCACGCCGGCGGAATTCTGCATACGACATGCTCGATGCATTGACCGCGTTGGACCAAGGATCGCCGGAGGAATCGGTCAAGGAATACCTCGATGCCCGGCTTGCGTTCGACGCTGGCCTCCCCGAGGAATCCTTGCAAACGGGATTACCGGCCCGGTCAGACCGACAGCTCCGGGACAACTGGGCCTATCTGGATGCGGCTCACGTTTTTGCAAAGGGCCTCAAGCCGGAGTCACTGGAGGCGTTCAAGGAGCACGCCCGAAGGTATCCCCGTAGTGAAAAGGTCGAAGCGGTCATGTACATGATCGCCAAAATCACGATGGAATCAAGCTATAGCTTCGGCAATTCAGGCTGTCGGATGACGGTCGGGGTCGCATCAACGCTTGATGATGATAGATCGGTCGTGGCCGAGCCCGCAGAAAAGTGTCGGGACGAAAACTGGCGTGCCGCACTCGATGCGTTTAACCGATTGATCAACTCTTTTCCGAGCGGACGATATACCAATGATGCCCGCGGCTGGGTGGCCCACCTTTATTGGCGAGGTAGCGACCCAGCGAAAGCCTTGGCCGAATACTATCGGCTGCTCGGGCATCCATCCGACCGATCGGCACGGATCGCTGCAAAGAGGTCTCTGCAGCTCATAGGTCACGAATTCTCCGACGACACGCTCGACCAGGTAGAGGAGCTGATCGCCAACGACGCAGATGCGGCCCTCGCGTACGCGTACCACCGCATCTACAACCACGCAACCGATCTCACGTATCGGACACCGGACGAATGGTGTTGTTAC
>CAZSOE010000360.1:0-2857 GCA_964608335.1 uncultured Chloracidobacterium sp. | reverse complement strand
GTTGGTTTGCCGACCAAGACCTTCGGGTCTGAGATTATTCGATCTTCCCACTTCATTGGCTCAGTATACGCCTATTCCGCCGGCAATTCATATGTGCCCCGCCTGCGATTCCGTATGATCTCAGCGTGTTCTGCGATCATCCGCCGAGTGTCGCGGATCGCGCTGACCTTTGAGCCGGCAACGTCGTTCCATCGAACGGGTATTTCCTTCAAACGCAGGCCATGGTAATTAGCCACAAACAAAAACTCGACGTCAAATCCGAACCGGTCGATGGTCATAACATCGAGCAGCGGCCGGAACTTGGTCATATCGAACGCCTTAAAACCACACTGCGTGTCTGAGAACGGCAATCCGGACATCGTCCGGATCATCAGGTTGATCAGCCGGCCGCCCTGCTCTCGTCGCCACGGCTGATGCGTTCCGATCAGACTGCGGTCGAGGGCTCGTGAACCGAATGTTACGTCAAAGTGCCCAAGTCGGATCGGATCGACCAACTTTGGCATTTCTTCTATCGGCGTCGAAAGGTCGGCATCGCTGAACAGGCCAATGTCGCCCGCGGCCGCGAGGAGCCCTGTCTTGACCGCGTAACCCTTGCCCCGATTTTCTTCATACCGGATGACTCGACCGGTGATGTTTGGGGTCAAGTCGAGCGCCCGTTGAGCGGCGGCCGAAGTGTCGTCCGTCGATCCGTCGTCCACGACGATGATCTCCGTCGGCCGGTTCTCCGACTTGAGATAGCCGACGATCTCGGCAAGCGGACCGACAATCCGCTGGCTCTCGTTGAATGCTGGAATGACGATGGAAACCTCAGGCTTCATCAGGCGAAATAGCTAAAAATAGCTAATGGTAAATATTTGCCCGTGAAAAGTAAATTTTTGGCCTTTACGCCTGAGTTTTTGGACCGTTTTTGCAGTCGCGACGTATGTTATATTTGAATTCAGGGTTTATGGACCGACGGGGCATCTTATTTTCGATACTTTTGATAGTCGCAGGGGCGATCGCGGGCGGCTTGTTCGGGCGGAGCTCTGTTCCCACGGCGGCGGAGGGCGAGACTACGACGCGGGGCGTCGTTTCCGATTATCAGGAGGCCGTCCGGCTGATCGACTCGTCCTACGCAGGCAGGCTTGACCACGACAAGATGTCCGACAGCTCGATGCAGGCGATGTTGTGGGAGCTTGATCCGCACTCGGCGTTCTTTACGCGCGAAGAGTTTCGCAAGCTCGACGAAGAGCAGTCATCGCAGTTCTACGGCATCGGCGTTTCGATACTTCAACATCGCAACGGAGTTTACGTTCAATCGGTCGTGCCCGGAACGCCGGCCGATAAGGCCGGCTTGCGTTATGGCGACCGGTTTCTGACCGTCGATGGCGAGGACGCGATCGAGTGGACGAGCAGCGAAGTGTCGCGCAATGTGCGCGGCGAACGCGGCACACCGGTGAAGCTGCGCATCGACCGAGCGGGTGTCGCCGAGCCGGTCGAACTGGAGATCGTCCGGGGCGGTGTTCCGCTGCCGTCGATCAGGAATGTCTTTATGCTGCCGAACTCCATCGGGTACGTCGGGCTGACGGGCGGGTTCCAGCAAACCACGTCGGATGAGCTTTCGACCGCACTGGCCGACCTCAAAAAGCGCGGGATGAAGAGCCTGATACTTGACCTTCGCAACAATCCCGGCGGCATCCTCGAGCAGGCGATCGCGGTGGTGAGCAAGTTCGTACCGGCCGGGCAAACGGTTGTCTCGGTCAAGGGCGCGAAATCGACGCAGACGCGCGAGCTGCGGGCGACTGGGTCGGGCACGGAGAATTTTCCGCTCGTCGTATTGATAAACGGCGGTTCGGCGTCGGCGTCCGAGATCGTGGCCGGTGCGATACAGGATTACAATCGCGGTTTGATCGTCGGCAGCGAGAGCTTTGGCAAAGGCCTGGTCCAGCGTGTTTTCCGGCTGCCGTTCGGCACGGGAATGACGCTGACGACCGCCCGGTACTACACGCCGTACGGACGTTCGCTGCAGCGCGATTATTCGAGCGGATCGATCTACGATTACTACACGCAGCACGGCGAAGAGCCGAACGGTGCCGAGGTCGACGCTGCTCCTAAACCGGCCGGCGTCCCGGTGACCATGGCCGACGGCCGCGTCCTTTACGGCGGCCGCGGTATCGAGCCGGACGTTCGCGTCCAGCCGCAGCGGTTCAACGCCCTGCGTGCCCGGCTGAACGAGGCGGCGTTCTTCTTTGTCCGCCAGCTGGTCGCGGGCAAGGTGGCGGGCTTTGGCGACCTGCGTGTTGAAAAACAGAATTTCCAGCAAACGCTTGCGTCGAACGAGTTCGCGGTCAGCGACCGCCTGTTCGAGGCGTTCCGGGCACATGCCGTCGCCGATAGGGAGAACGGCCTTTCGCTCGAAAATATCAACTCCCAGGCCGACTACGCCCGGATGCGGCTCCGCGAAGAGCTTGCGACCGCCAACTTCTCGACCGAGGCCGGCGCCCAGGTCCTTCTCGAATCCGACCCGCAGGTGCTAAAGGCGATCGACGCCATGCAGCAGGCGGGGCAGCTCGTCGCTTCCCTCAGACGAGATTGATCCGAACGGGTGGACGAGGCGTCCGCGTTCCACAACCATGAGCAGGGACATTCTGTTTGTCGCGATCGGCGGGATGCTCGGCAGCGTTTCGCGCTTTCTGGCCACGCTCGGTGTGGTCAAGCTGCTTCCGTTCACATTTCCGTTCGGGACGTTCGCCGTCAATATTGCCGGCTGTTTTGTGATGGGCTGCGCCGTCGGGCTTTCTGAACGCTACCTCTGGATCCATCACGACTGGCGAATGTTCCTGACGGCCGGTTTTTGCGGCGGGTTCACGACGGTCTC
>CAZSOE010000359.1:0-2875 GCA_964608335.1 uncultured Chloracidobacterium sp. | reverse complement strand
ATCGTTCAGCCGCAGCTTGTCCATCGCGTCGCGGAGGTCTTCGTATTGGGCCGAATCGGTTGGATATAGACCGGCAAAGACCATCGGCTTCACTTCCTGAAAGCCGGGGAACGGCTTGTCGACCGGGCGGGCGGCCTCGGTGATCGTGTCGCCGATCTGGACATCCGCCACCGTCTTTATAGACGCCGTCAGAAAGCCGACCTCGCCAGGACCGAGCTCATTTATCGGCGTCGGCCGCGGGCGGTTCACCCCGACCGTCTCGACCAGATACTCGCGACCGGTGTTGAAGAACTTGATCTTGGTTCCCTTTTTCAGTGTCCCGTCGATAACGCGGAAAAGCACGATGACGCCGCGGTAGCTGTCGTACCAGCTGTCGAATATCAGGGCCTTGAGCGGAGCACTGCGATCGCCTTTTGGCGGCGGCACCTTTGCGACGATCGCCTCAAGAACCTCGTCGACGCCGGCGCCGGTCTTTGCCGACGTCAGGACGGCCTCGCTCGCGTCAAGGCCCACGATATTTTCGATCTGTTCCTTGATGCGGTCGGGTTCGGCTGACGGAAGGTCGATCTTGTTCAGGACCGGAATTAGCTCGAGATTGTTATCGATCGCAAGATACGTGTTCGCCAGTGTTTGCGCCTCGACGCCCTGCGACGCGTCAACGACCAATAACGCCCCTTCGCAAGCGGACAGTGATCGGGAAACCTCATACGAAAAATCGACATGTCCCGGCGTGTCGATCAGGTTAAGAACGTATCGCTTGCCGTCGCGGGCCTTGTAATCGAGCCTTACGGCGTGGGCCTTGATCGTGATCCCGCGCTCGCGTTCCAGGTCCATGCTGTCTAAAAGTTGTTCCTCCATGTCCCGTTCGGCGACGGCTCCGGTGAGCTGCAGAATGCGGTCGGCCAGGGTCGATTTGCCGTGGTCGATATGGGCAATGATGGAGAAATTTCGGATCTCGGCGGGCGGCATACGGCTCGAAAAACTCAAATTGTAACAAATGCCGCCGACAGCCGCATTCTACGGGACTATTTCATTGCCCCGGGCGGCAAATGTCTGTTATAGTTGCAGCATACGCAGTCTTTTTTTGCTAACGCGCCTGACCCTAAGGGCGCGAGGAGGAAATCATGGGACGTAATGAACGAGAAGAATCGAGCGCGGCGACAAAACTGACCTATTTGCTGGTCGGCGGCGGGATCGGCGCGATCCTGGCGTTGCTGTTTGCACCGAAATCGGGCCAGGAATTGCGCGGCGACATCGCCGACGCTACGCGCAAGGGTATAGAAAAGGGCAAGGAGACGGCCGCACAGCTGCAGGAGAAAGCGGGCGAGTACTACGAGGTCTCAAAGGAAAAGGTCGGCGACCTATACGAGTCGGCGACGGAAAAAGCCGAGGAGATCGCTGAAAAGGCCCGTTCGGCGGCCGCCCGGACGGCCAATCCGTTCGCCGCGGCGATAGAGGCCGGTAAGGATGCCTACACGACCGAAAAGCGTAAGAGCGAAGCCAAATCGATCACCGAGGGCCGCCCGAGTTATCCGGTAGAGGCTCCAAAGGAAAATAAATCATAACGAGATGAACACGAGCGACCCCCAATTCTGGCAAATGGTCTCGTCGATCGTTATCGCGGTCTCGTTTGTCGTGATGGCGATTGCGCTCGTCTGGATCGCCCTGACCGTCCGCCGTGTAGTGGCGACGGTCAGGAACGTCGAGGAACGCGTCGAGCCCTTGATCGCAAAGGTCGACGCCATCAGCGCCCAAGGGCGAGAGATCTCCGTTCACTTTAACGAGATCTCGGCGAACCTGTCGACCGCAACAAAATACCTCGCCGAATCGACCGAACTTATCAAGGACGAAATGGCCGAGCTGAAGGTGCTGGTCAGCCAGACGGCCTTGACCGCAAAGGACAAGGTCGAGATGGTGAGCGACTCGATCGACAAGACCCACGCCCGCGTGATGGATACGACCGACTTTGTAAATCAAAAGATCGTCCTGCCCGCACGCGAGATCGCGGCGATCATGGCCGGCGTAAAACGCGGCCTCGAGGTCTTGTTTGCCCCAGCCCCAAAGCAGATCGACCGCGTCTATACCGAAGAAGAAATGTTCATCGGGTAGGCTTCTACATTGCCCGACGCCGCCTCTGGCTGTCCTTTAACAGGGCAAGATGAACGTGCTTGTCGCAACCGACGTTGGCGAAGTAACCGCCGTAACGGATCGCCAAAAGATCGATGTGTCCCTCGGCGATCAGACGCGGCGGTCTGACCCACGATCATATGTAGTTTGCTGCGATCGTAAAATTGCGGCGAGCCCGCGCGATCAGGCTGTGGGGTCGACGTGGATCAGTGGCATCACGTGCGATCGCAGTACTTATTCGTGATCTGTCTAAAGTGATAGCCCATCGCAGCAAGCGTCACTCCATGGGAAAAGTTGTCCGCGGAGTCGCGTAGGAGCCGATAAAGGTAATTCCAAAAATCGAGGCGTGACCGGTCGCGGACCCCTAGGGTAAAAACGATTCTGAAGAAAGCCGTCACGTCTTCAAAAAGCGGTTCCTGCCGCTGCCCGATGTGGCTCCGATGAAACCGCGACAGGCAGTCCAGCGCTCTCTTGTAAAACTCCCGCGGGCTGTATATCTCGCGTAAGATCCGTTTGTAGCCCTCGACAAGATGCGTCTTGTCCATCGCGGGAACAAAGTTCAAAGTACAGTCGGTATTGTTGCCGCTGCTCACGTCCAGCAGCCGGCCTTCCTTCTCAAGGCGCCGCCAAAGCTGCGTATCGGGCAAAGCTGTGAGCAGGCCTACCATAGCCAGCGGAATGCCGCTTTCGCGGATGAATGCCGTCTGCAGCTCAAAGATATCCTCGGGGTCATTGTCAAAACCCACAA
>CAZSOE010000358.1:0-2878 GCA_964608335.1 uncultured Chloracidobacterium sp. | reverse complement strand
CAGAAAACGAAAAATCATTGACAAAGAATTCGGTGTAGCTATAATCAGCTTTCAGTGGCTGTTTTGCCTATTGCAGCCCATCAGACTTGTTAACCTACCCGTGCCGGTTTGAGCGACGTCACCCGACCCCCGGGGACGCAACACGCAAGCCGGCACAGCTACGTTTAACGAACAATCCGAGGTCCTATTCCACAATGATAAAACTTATATTCGTTCTTCTGCTGACGGTTTCTGTGGCGATGGTGCTCGCCTGTGGCGGCGGCCGTCCCACGACGGCCAACAACGCCGCGAGCGCGGCGAACAACGGCCCGAACGCGAACGGCGGCCCGGTCGAGATAAAGCTTGACCCCGCGAACATGCCGCCAGGGCTCTCCGGCAGCCCGATCAATTTAAACGGCAATGCGAACAGGCCCCCGGGCATACCGGCAACTCAGGATGCCAACAAAGGATCCCGTCGCGGTACTACTCCGACACCCGGAATTCCGTCCGAGCAAGAGATCAAAAAGATGATGCAAAAGCCGGGCTCGACGCCACCGGCTGCGAATGCTCCTGTGATGATGAAGAGTAACCGGCCGTAGACGGGCGTTAGCCGAGTTTTTCCAAGTGCTTGACGATCTTCTGGATGAGCCAGTCAGGGGTTGAGGCCCCGGCTGTTACCCCGACGCGCTTTACACCGGTTAGGTCGGCCGCGTCGATCTCTTCCTCTGTCTCGATCAGGAAACTCTTCTCGCACTGCTCCCTGCACACCGCCAACAGCTTGACACTGTTCGATGAGTGGCGCCCGCCGATGATGTAGAACGCATCGACCATGCCCGCAAGGGCGCGGGCCGCTTCCTGACGGTCGCGGGTCGCCGAGCAGATCGTATTCACGACCTGAACATCATCGTTGGTTTTCGCTTTAACAGCGTCGGCCGTATCAAAGAACGTTTTTGCTTTTATCGTGGTCTGCGAGACTACCAGCGGGTTGCGTAGGCGTGGAAGGGCAGCCACCTCGGTTTCGTCACGGACCACAAATGCATGATCGGGTGCATAACCCTTTACACCGATCATTTCCGGGTGGTCGGGGTTGCCGACCACGACGACATGCCGATCCGCGTCGGCCGCACGCGCGGCAAGTTTCTGGACACGCGTGACGAACGGACAGGTCGCATCGACGACCTTCGAGGCCTTGTCCTCAAGCTCTCGCTGAACTTCAGGTGTAACGCCGTGGGCCCGGATCACGGCCGTTTCGCCGCGCCTGATCTGCACCGGTTCGTTGATCGTGGTCACGCCGCGGCGGCCGAGACGCTGCATTTCCTGCTCATTGTGGATAAGCGGCCCCAGACTGCGGACGGTGTCGCCGTCGCCGAGCGCTCCCTCGACCATCTCGACGGCCCGTTCGACGCCGAAGCAAAAACCGTACTCATCCGCCAAAAGAACTTGCATTTTAGCTAGCCGTTAACTAAATTCTCCCTAATACCCACGCGATCCGGTTCGATTCTAACAGATGAAAAATGGAAACGAAACCGCCTCCCGGGTATGCAGGTTCCTGAGCGAGGATGCGTTCGACCAGCTTTTCGCTACCTTCTCAGAAGCATTCTCGGATTACGTTTTTCCGTTCGCGCTGACCGAAACTCAGTTTAGAAATCATCTCAACCTGAACGCTGTTGACCTTTCCCGGACCGTTGGCTGCTACGAAGACGACCGGCTCGTCGGCTTCTCGCTCAATGGGTTTGGCAACTGGCACGGCCGGTCGACCGTTTACGATGCCGGCACCGGGGTCATACCGTCGGCGCGCCGAAAAGGGATAAGCCGCGCGATGTTCGAGGCGATGCTGCCCGGGTTCAAGGCCGCAGGCCACGAGCACTTCTTGCTCGAGGTGATCACAGCGAACGCTGGTGCGATACGGCTTTACGAAACGCTTGATTTTGCGACGACCCGTGAGCTCGCCCTACTGCAGTGCGACGGCAGCGTCAAACCTGCCGTGACGTCGCCGGCTGCGGAGCTTCGCGACATCGAGCATCCGGACTGGGAGCGTTTACGCACATTTTGGGACGGAAGCCCGTCATGGCAGAATTCGCCCGAAGCTGTCGAGCGAAGCAGAGCGATGAAACGCATCATCGGAGCGTTTGACGGCGACAAATGTGTTGGCTATATCGTGTTCTCGGGGAACTTCGGCCGGATCGCACAAGTAGCTGTAGCCCATGCGTATCGAAATCGCGGCATCGGTAGTGCGCTGGTGCAGCGAACGCAGGCGGAAGCCGCGTCAGGCTATTCGATCCAGGTGATCAATATCGACAAGTCTCTCACGGACGCGATCACTTTCTTCCGCAACCGCGGGTTCTACGAACGCCTCAGCCAGTACGAAATGATGAAGCATATTTGACCTACCGCACCGGCTCGCGGAGCACCGCGTCCGACGCCGCGGCCGCCACCGCTGCGGCCTCAGGTGCCGAATGGCGAACGCCCGCGAGCTGTCGCAGCGCCTCACCGGTCCGCGAAAGCAGCCGAACAAGATCGCCTTCCTCAGCTCGCGTCCTGTCAACAAGCTCATCCCAGCTCATACCCGCGGCCCAGCGCTCGGCGGCTGCTGCGGCCGAGTAGTTGATCTCCTCGGCCGGCTGGACGCCGTGCCGCCATTCCACCCTTGCAACTTTGATAACGACCTGCTCGAGGTCGTCAAGGATCCCGTCCATTCGTCGCGACGCATGCATCTCTCCATAGCTGCGCTCGGCGTCAGCGGCGACCGAGGCCATCAGGCCGGCAGCGTAGCGTGGTTCAAGCGAATCGAAAATGCCGGCCCGCAAAGCTTCGCCCACGATGAGTGGGCGGTCTATGCGCAAGTCGGCAAGCCACTTGCCCGTGTCGGTAACCGACTCACTCTGAAGATCCAAATACC
>CAZSOE010000357.1:0-2883 GCA_964608335.1 uncultured Chloracidobacterium sp. | reverse complement strand
CGGTTCACCGCGCGATTCATTAACGGGGAGTGGGCGTTTTAGGCTGTGATCGAGACCTCGCGAAAGAGCCAAACGCAAACACAGCGTCGGCCGCCGAGCGGCCGAGACTAAAAACACGGGCCGCCGAAGCAAAAACAGCCAGCTCCGGCGCGCCCGTGCTACATGAGAAGGTATGCGAAAACCTTCTGCCGATGTAAGACGCGCGTCAGACAAAAAAGTTTCACATACCTATCCCGGTACGCGTCTTACTCTTTCTTCGGGACCGGCTTGCCTTTCATCGAGACGGACTTCAGTCCTTTCCGATCGATCAGGATATCGATCGAGCCGAGCAGCTTCTTGCTGTCGACCTTGTCATAGATCATCAGTTGCCGCTTAACGGATGCAATATCAGGCGGGATATCGGTTTCCGATTCCATCCGGTCCTGCTCGCCGGGCGTGTTGTAGATAATGATCTTGCTGCCGACGATCTCGTAGCACATTTTTCCGTCGCAGGGCGGTGGCTCGGGTGAAGCCGCGGCGACAGCTACTGCGGTCGGGGGCGGGGCCGGTGTTTCCGGCGCCGGAGCAGGTGATTCAACGGTCTGGGCGCAGGAGGAAATAAGAAACGTCGAGAGAAAGGCTGCGATGCGTGCCGACATATGTCACTCCTAAGGTGGGAGCGAAAAAGCCAACCGCGATGTTATTCAGCGGTGTCCATCCTATCCATCAATTCCTGCCACCGAGGATCGTCGCGGAGGGAATCGAGGTTGGGATCGCGATCGAAATGCGGGCGGTTCTGGTTGCCGAGGCGGATGGCTTTTCCCAACCACTTGAATGCGAGGTCGGTTTCGCCGAGCAGGGCGTAGGTTTCGCCGGCCCAGTAGGCGGTGTCGTGGTCGGAGCGGGCTATGGCGAGGGCGTCGGGCGTGAGTTCGGCTCGGGCTTCGTCGAGACGGCCTGCTCCGGCGAGATACATTGCGTAAAGCGGACGGATGCCGTCCATACGCGGATGTTCCTTTAAGACCGAGGCCATCAGGTCGATCCCTTCCTGATGTCGGCCTTCGAAATAGAAAACGCCCGAGCGAAAGATCTTGAGCATCGGGTGGTTCGGCTCGACCTTGAAGCCCTTGTCCAATTCGGCGTGCGCGGTTTCGAAATCGCGTTTGTAAATGAATATCCTCGCACGATTGTAGGCCGCGACCGCACGGGCGGCGGGGTCGAGCCGCGTCAGCTTGTCCCACGCCTTGAGCGATTCCTCGTACTCGCCGTCGAGCCTGTGCATCACACCTTTTACAAAATAGAGAGCGGCGTCGTTGGGGAACTGCTTCTGAAGAAGCTCGATCTCGGCCCGCGCTTTTTTCTTTTCGCCACGCGCCATATAGATCATCACCATCAGCACGCGTGCTTCGACGACGTTCGGATCGTAGAAGAAGGCCTTTGAGAACGCGGCTTCGGCGTAGGTGTAATCTTCGGGCTCGCCGAGGCCCTTGAAGACGCGGTTGGCGTAGCAAGCGCCCAAACCGCTGTAGGCGAGCGCGAAGTGCGGGTCAAGCTCGATCGCGCGTTTGAAATTCGCGATCGCGGCATCGCAATCCTCGGCGTCGATCGTTCTAAAGATAAAACGGCCAAAATGGTCGCGCCCGCGAAGGTATTCTTCCCAGGCCTCGGCGTTGTCGGTCGCGCGTTTGCCGAGTTTTTCGGCTTCGAGGTCGGTCAGCTCAAGACGCAGGCCTTCGAGTATTCGCTGTGCGATGCTGTCCTGCAGCGCGAGGATGTCGCCGCCTTCGGCATCGATACGGTCGCTCCAAAGTATGTCGCCCGATACGACATCGAGAAGCTGTGCCGTGACCCGCAGGCGGTCGCCCGCACGCAGAAATCCCGCGGACAGCACGGCGTGCACGCCCAGCTCTTTGCCGGCCTCGCGCGGATCGATCTCCTTGCCCTGATACTTCGCGATGACCGAGCTCGGCCGGACGATGATCGAGCGTATCTGGGCAAGCTCGGTGATCACCGAATCGGCAAGCGCGAACTCGTAAAAACTCGAGGCGGGATCCTGACCAAGATTCTGGAAGGGAAGTATCGCGACACTCTTCTTCTCGATGCCGGTCGCGGTCATCGAAATATCGGGCGAGTATGAGGGCGTCGAGCTTGGCGTCTGACCGGCTGACGGCGCTTCGGGCGTCGATTTGCCCGTGAACCAGTTGAGCATTCGCTTCACGCGGCTGCCGTCGGCGTGGCTGGGTGCGAACGTGTCGCCCGGCATCAACTGCGCGCCCGCGACCATCTGCATCACCCCGCGAAGCTCGTCGCGCATCGTCGCGATCTTCTGGTAGCGGTCCTTTGGTTCTTTTGAGAGTGCTTTGTCGACGATCTGCTGAAGCTGCGGAGGAAGCGGATCGGGTCGCATTTCCGCAAGCGGTTTTGCGGTTCCGTAGAGCACCTGATGCCGAACGTCGATCACGGTCTTTCCCTGAAAGGCCCAGATGCCCGAAAGCATTTCGTACAGAAGAACGCCGGTCGAGAAGATATCCGAACGATGATCGGCCCGCTCGCCTTTCGCCTGTTCCGGGGCGGCGTAGGTCGCCGTGCCGTAGGGAATGCCGAGCTCGGTGATCTGCGTTCGATCGACACCGGCACCGGCGGCCTCGGCATGCTCGTCCTCGAGGAGCTTCGCGAGACCAAAGTCGAGGATCTTGACCTGTCCGGCTTCGGAGACCATCACGTTGCCGGCCTTTATGTCGCGGTGAATGATGTTTTTTGAGTGCGCGTAAGCAAGCGCGTCGGTCACCTGTATCGCGATCGAAAGGGCGCTTTTCAGTTCGAGCGGCCGGCCGGCAACGAGCTGACGCACATTCTTGCCGTCAACCCACTGCATCGCGATATAAAAAACACCGTTCGCTTCGC
>CAZSOE010000356.1:0-2905 GCA_964608335.1 uncultured Chloracidobacterium sp. | reverse complement strand
GATGGATTCCATGACTTTTGGTCTCCCTTCACTGATCCTCGCGGACGGCGAGGCTCCGCCTCCCCTCGACGAGCATGTGGCTGCGCCTCGCGACCGCGTTGTTTGGCCCGCCGTCTCCACCCCGGTCCGGGCGGACGAGACGTCGTGCGCGGGTCGACGTGACTCAGCCCGAAGGTAATTCGCTCAATCAGATGGTCTTTACCGTTACGTTGAGCAACCCTTCGCAGCAGTCGGTGAGCCTTATCTATTCGACCGAGAACGGCACCGCAACGGCCGGTTCCGATTATGTCGGCGTGTCGAACACGCTGCTGACGTTCAACCCCGGCGAGGTGTCGAAGCAGATCTCTATCAATATTCTTGGTGATTTTGTGGTCGAGCCGTCGGAGAATTTCCTTCTCAATATCAACAGCGCAACCAACGCTACGATCCTCGATTCTCAGGGCGTCGGTACCCTTACCAATGACGACACGCCGGGTACGATCCAGTTTCAGTCGTCTACGTTTTCAGTCAACGAAGGCGACGGCAACGCTGTGATCACGATCACTCGTACCGGCGGCTTGTCCCAGGGCGTGAGCGTGCGGTTCGTTACGGTCGACGGTACGGCAGTCTCCGGAGGAGACTACACAAGCGTTCGCACAACGGTCATATTCGAGCCCGATCAGGCTGTTAAAACGGTCAATATCCCGATCCTTAACGACGCGGTGGACGAGCCAGACGAAACGGTCAACCTCGCCCTTGAGGCCCCGACGGGAGGTGCTGTGCTCGGCTCGCCGGTCAACGCGACCCTGACAATCGTGGATAACGATGCGCCGCCCGTTCTTTCCGTAAACGATGTCACGCAGAACGAAGGCAATTCCGGAACCACGGCATTTACCTTTACCGTTTCTCTCGCGGGAGCGTCGTCCCAGCCGGTGACGGTTTCTTATTCGACGGCGAACGGCACCGCCACCGCTCCGGGCGACTACACGGCTATCCAGCAGGGCGAGCTCACCTTTGATCCCGGCCAAACCAGCAAGTCGGTGACCGTTTTTGTCACGGGCGATTTTAACAACGAACCGAACGAGACTTTTTCTCTCGTGCTCAGCGGCCCGCTCGGCGCCAGCATTGGAGACGGCGACGGGCTGGGTACGATAGTCAACGACGACGTCGGCGGCGCGTTCAGATTTACCAACGCCGAGTATTCCGTCGGCGAGACGGGCTCCTTCGTGACGATTACCGTCCAGCGGGTCGGCGGGCTCTCGAATGGAGCTTCGGTGAGCTATTCGACCGCGAACGGGACGGCGATCGCGGGGCAGGATTACACCGCTGTTAACGGCACACTCGTTTTCACGGGCGGCCAGACGACACAGTCGTTTATCGTTCCCATCACGAATGACGGCTTGACCGAACCGGACGAGAGCTTCAGCGTGATTCTTTCCAACGCGACGGGCGGCGGCTCGACGCTCGGCGTGCCCAATACCGCGACGGTTTTCATCACCGACTCGGTGCCGATGCCGGACCAGCCGACGTTGTTCGACTACGATGGCGACGGCCGAGCGGATATTTCGGTCCGCAGGCCATCCGACAATGTTTGGTATCTGCGAAATTCCTCGACCGGTTTCACCGGGTTCCAGTGGGGAGTCGCGGGCGACCTTCCCGCCCCGGCCGATTACGACGGCGATGCGAAGACCGACATTGCCGTATTCCGCCCGTCCGAAGGGCGTTGGTATATCGTCCTGTCCCAAAGCCAGACGTTCCAATCGGTAAATTGGGGCCAGAGCGGCGATCTGCCCGTCCCGACGGACCGCGATAACGACGGGCGAACTGACCTTGTCGTGTACCGCGAATCGAACAACACGTGGTACGCCCGCTCGATCGTCTCAGGCCCGATATCCGCCGTTGTGTTCGGTATCGCCGGGGACAAGCCGGTTCGCGGTGATTTCGACGCGGACGGCCGCGGCGACAATGCCGTGTTCCGGCCGTCGAACAGCACCTGGTTCGTCCAGCGTTCATCGGCAGGCTTTATCGCACGGACGTGGGGAGTGGCCGGAGATATCCCGGCACCCGCCGACTTTGACGGCGACGGTGCGACCGATTTGGTGGTGTTTCGGCCCTCGACCGGGCAGTGGTTCCGAAACCAGACGGCGAACGGCATCGACAGTGTCAATTGGGGACAGTCCGCCGATATTCCGGTTCCGGCCGACTACGACGGAGACGGGAAATCCGACGTGGCGGTGTTCCGCCCGTCGAACAGCACGTGGTATCTGATCGGCTCGGCCGCGGGCATCTTCGTCACCCAGTTCGGCCAGGCCGGCGACGTACCGACACCGAGCATGTTTATATACTAGTCTCTCCATCGAGTAAGGCAGCAGAGCGGCCCGTGCTATAATGCCGCTTTGCCTTTTTGACCGGACCATATGCCGACCTTTAACCTCGCTAGGCGTAGGTCTGGAACGAAGGACGCCAATGAAAAATTGATCGTAGACAAGGAGAACCGCTTTGGCAGTTTTAGTCGATAAGGATACCCGCCTGATCGTTCAGGGAATTACCGGCAAGGAAGGCACCTTTCACACGCTTCAGATGGTTGAGTACGGGACCAATGTGGTCGGCGGGGTCACGCCCGGGAAGGGTGGGACCACGCACGAGGGCATTCCCGTCTTCAATACGGTGGCCGACGCGGTGAAGGAAACCGGGGCCAACGCTTCGGTCATATACGTGCCTCCGGCATTCGCGGCCGATGCGATAATGGAGGCTGGCGATGCGGGGCTTCCGCTGGCGGTTGCCATTACCGAGGGCATTCCCGTTGCCGACATGGTCAAAGTCAAGGAATTCTTGCGCGACCGGGAAACGCGTGTGATCGGCCCTAACTGTCCCGGAATCATTTCACCGGGAAAGTGCAAAATCGGCATTATGCCCGGTCACATCC
>CAZSOE010000355.1:469-2924 GCA_964608335.1 uncultured Chloracidobacterium sp. | reverse complement strand
CGTGCCGAGGATCTCGAACTCGAACAGACCGTCGCTCTGAAATTCCTTCCCGAACAACTCGCTAAGAATGAAGAGCTGCTGCGCCGTTTTCGCGGCGAGGTGCGCAACGCGCGGCAGGTTTCCCACCGCAACGTCTGTCGTGTTTTCGACATCGGCGAGACCGACGGGATGTATTACATCACGATGGAATACATCGACGGCGACGATCTGTCGATGCTGCTCAAACGCATCGGCCGCCTGCCGTCTGACAAAGCCGTCGAGATATCGCGCGAGATCTGCGTCGGGTTGGCTGCGATACACAAGGCCGGGATCCTGCACCGCGATCTAAAACCCGCAAACATCATCATCGATTCAAAAGGCGAAGCTAGAATTACCGACTTTGGCATCGCGGGGTTTGAAGCCGATCTTCAGGGCGCCGAATCGCGCGTCGGCACGCCCGCCTATATGTCGCCCGAACAGATCGAAGGTCTCGAGGTCACCCGAGCTAGTGACATCTATTCGCTCGGGCTGGTGCTTTACGAGATCTTCACCGGCAAGCAGGCGTTCGAGGGCGACTCGGTCCAGGAGCTTAGCGTAAAGCACGCGACGACGAGTCCGCGAAACCCGTCGGAAATCGTTGCGGGTATCGATCCGCTTGTCGAAAAGGTCATCAACAGCTGCCTCGCGAAAGCCCCGAACGATAGGCCCGAGTCGGCGATGCGCGTAGCGATGTCGCTGCCTGGCGGCGATCCGCTGCAGGTCGCGCTCGAAGCTGGGCAGACGCCTTCGCCAGAAATGGTGGCGGCCTCGCCCAAGAAAGGCGCTCTTCGGCCGGTCGTGGCCATTCTACTGCTCGGAACGGTGATCTTTAGTTTCGGCCTGCTCCTCGCTATCTCAAAGAATTGGTCGGTGCACCGGCTCGTGCCGCTCGACAAATCGCCCGAGGTCTTGCGAGAGCGGAGCCGTGAACTTATTACGAAGTTCGGTTATCAGCCTGGCGATTCGGTATCTGGATTTACGACCGATGACGGTTATACAAATTACCTGACCGAGAACGATAGGTCCGCCGATAGATGGAAAAAGCTTGCGGCTGGACAACCCGCCTTTATCTTCTTCTGGTATCGGTCAAGCCCGGAACTGCTTGCCCCGATGGGCGATAACGCCGAGTGGCAAGATCCGCCGAACACCGTTCCGGGCATGGCGCGGCTGATCGTCGACACCAAGGGCCGGTTGTCGAGATTTGAGGGAGTTCCGCCGCGTATTGATGAGTCGGCACCGACAGTGGTCGAGTTTGACTGGGCATCGGTGCTCAAAGAAGCTGGGCTAGACGCGGCGGCATTCGAGGTAGTCGAGTCACAATGGGCTCCGCCCGAGGCGTTTGACCAGCGGCGCGCATTCTCGGGAAAGTACCCGAATGACACGGACGTTGCGATACGCGTCGAGGCTGCAGCCTATCGGGGCAAGCTTGTCAACTTCCAGATAGTCGAGCCGTGGACCAAACCGACGGTGCCGTCGGGCGGCCTGCCGCCGGACGATTTTTGGTTTCCGATAATTATCTCGTCGATCTTTTTCGCGATTTTGTTCGGAAGCGCGGCGCTCGGCGTGAAGAATATACGGCGTGGCCGCAGCGACCTAAAGGGCGCGCTGCGGATCGCTCTCTTTCTATTTGCGGCCCGAATGATCGTCTGGGTATTCGAGACACATCATGTTGCCTCATTCGCCGAAACCAATCTACTGATCGCCGGTTTGAAGCGAGCCCTCTTCTGGGCCGCTATGGCCGGATCGATGTATCTCGCGCTCGAACCCTATTTGCGAAAAAGCGCACCGGAACGGGTTATCTCGTGGAACCGTCTTTTGGCCGGCTCATGGCGCGATCCGCTCGTCGGCCGTGACGTTCTCATCGGTGCCGCCACCAGCGCGGTATTTGCATCGTTGAGTGCGCTGCTCGGCTATTTTGTTCCCATCTGGCAAGGGAAACCAGCGATTAGCTTCATCAACATCCGTTCGCTTGCGGGCATCGAGCGCTTTCCCGAGATGTTTCTCGATAACGTCGCTTTCTCGTTGATAGCGGCGTTTATGATCTCGTTCCTGATCCTGTTCGTGGGCCTGATGGTTCGGAGCAAGTGGCTCGGGTTGGTAATTCTTTGGGTCCTTGCAATGATCGTCTCGATATCGGGGCCGTTCTTGGAGCTTAACGAGATCATCATAGATATGTTCTTCTGGACAGTTCCACTGGTCGTTGCATTCCGCTTTGGCGTTCTCGCGTTGCTCGCGCACATTCTATTCGCCGGCATCAACATCGCCGCGACCAATACTGACCTTTCCGTCTGGTACGCAGGCAATTTTGTTCTTCTTTACGGAGTCCTCCTCGGCTTGGCGGTCTTCGGCTTCGTAACCTCGACGGCCGGTCAGAAGCTCTGGAGCTGGAAATTGTTTGATGAATCGAGCTGAACTACCATTTCAGAGAAAGCACTAC
>CAZSOE010000355.1:0-459 GCA_964608335.1 uncultured Chloracidobacterium sp. | reverse complement strand
AGCACTACTCATGAACGGGCGCGTTCGTGCGATATATGAGTGACATCACCGTAAGGCCTGCCGTGCGAACAGACCTCGCGGTCCTGTTCGAATTCGAGCAGGCGATGATCGAGGCGGAACGCCCTTATGACAGCGCCATACGGACCGAAGGCGACGTGCGGTACTATGACCTGGAAGATCTGATCGCGTCACCGGATACCGAGTTAGTCGTTGCCGAGATCGATGGCGAGATCATCGGTTCGGGTTACGCTCGGATCGAAAACTCGAAGGCGTACCTCAAACATAGCCGGCATTCCTATCTCGGTTTTATGTACGTCGTGCCCGAACATCGGGGCAAAGGCGTAAACAAGCGGATCGTCGAGGTTTTGGAATCGTGGTCCGCTTTGAAAGGTGTCACGGAAATACAATTAGAGGTGTATGTGGCGAATGCCGCTGCAATTCGCGCATACGAAAAATCAG
>CAZSOE010000354.1:0-2925 GCA_964608335.1 uncultured Chloracidobacterium sp. | reverse complement strand
CCGGATCGCAAGAACAGTCCCGCCGCCTGTCGCGACCTTTCTTCTGACTAGCGAACAAACCGCCGAGGGGATAATCGACCATCACGGTCGAACCAGGACGACGACTATCCAGATCGTGGACGAGCTTGCGGGCCGCGAGTACCACAAGCTCCGCGAGGCGTTGCCGGGCGTGAAGCTTGTGCAGGTTATCCACGTGACCGGCGAGCCTTCTGTCGATGAGGCGTGCCAGCTCGGCGAGTTTGTCGATGCGATACTGCTCGACAGCGGGAATCCGAAGCTTTCGGTCAAAGAGCTTGGCGGCACGGGCCGGCAGCACGATTGGCGATTGAGCCGGCGGATCGTCGCGACCTGTGGTAAGCCTGTGTTTTTGGCCGGCGGGCTGAACGCGGAAAATGTTCGAGAGGCGATCGAGACGGTTCGGCCGTTCGGTCTCGATCTATGCTCGGGTGTGCGCACCAACGGAAAGCTCGATCTGCAAAAGCTTGATGCCTTCTTCAAGGCGGTCAACGAACTCTAACGCGTCTTCTCGATAAATTCTGACGGGTCGATCCAGCCGTGGCGCTCGTCCGAATAGCCAGGGCCAACCTCGTCCCAGTGCCGGCTGGCCCGCCATCGGATCTCGAAGTGCAGGTGACATTTGTAGCGTCCGTTCGCGTTGCCGATCGTGCCGATCAGCTCCCGCCGGCCAACGCGCCCGTCCGCTCTTGAAATGGTCTGCAGATGGCCGTAAAGACTGCGCAGAATGGTGCCGTCAGGCGCGGCGTGCTCGATGATGATAACGTTTCCCCAACCGGGCCCGGCGTCGCCCGCAAACGTGATGGCGCCATCCGCTGTCGAATAGACCGGTTCGCCGCAGTCCGTGTCCCCGCCCGTCGTCTTGTTCCAGTCCTCGCCGAGGTGACGGTTCTCGCCAAAATCCTGTGCGTTATACCACGCGTCGGACCAGTCGTTTTTCTCAGTGACATACTCCTGCTCGCCCACGGGGTAAGCAAAACTGCCCGTTGCAAACGTGAGCAGGAACGCCGGGATCTGCTTATTAGGATCGGCTTGCGGGCGGCATGCGAAAAAGAGAAAGCTGAGGACGAGACAGGTTTTCAGGCGCATACTGCGGCTTTGTTTCGCCGCAATTATGAACATATACTCTCAACAGGTCAATAAAAATCGTTTGAGCGAAAGTTCATCATATGACGATTAAGATCGATTGGATGCGAGGGTGCGCGACGGCGCTGGTTACGCCGTTTCGGAAGGACGGCTCGATCGATGACGACTGTTTCGTCGGCCTTGTTGAGCGGCAGATCAGGAACGGCGTCAGGCTGCTCGTGCCGTGCGGGACGACCGGCGAAAGCGTGACGATGTCCGAGTCGGAGCGGCTGCTTGTGATCAGGAT
This sequence comes from uncultured Chloracidobacterium sp., assembly GCA_964608335.1. Lineage (GTDB taxonomy): Bacteria > Acidobacteriota > Blastocatellia > Pyrinomonadales > Pyrinomonadaceae > OLB17. The sequence goes on along the minus strand of CAZSOE010000354.1, from coordinate 1,538 downwards.
GGCCGTTGAGGCGGCTCGCGGGACCAAGGCGAAGGTCATCGCCGGAACGGGCAGCAATAATACCGCCGCGACTATCGACTTCACACGAAAGGCGCGCGAGGCCGGCGCCGATGCGGCGTTGCTCGTCGCACCTTATTACAACAAGCCGACGCAGGAGGGAATGCGCGCGCATTTCGGCGAGATCGCTCGCTCCGTGAAGGACCTTCCCCTGATGCTTTACAACGTGCCCGGCCGGACGTCGTCGAATATCTCAGCGGCGACCACACTGCGCCTCGCAGAGAAACACGAGAACATCGTTGCAACAAAAGAGGCGTCCGGCGATCTCTCGCAAGTGATGGAGATCATGCGCGGCAGACCAAAGAACTTCAAGGTGTTTTCCGGCGACGACGCAACGGCGGTCCCATTTATCGCCTTAGGCGGGGATGGACTCGTATCGGTGTGCGCTAACGAGATCCCGAAAGAAACTTCGAAAATGATCGACCACGCGCTCAACGGATCATTCCATTTCGCACGCAAGATCCATTACAAGATATTGCCGCTGATGGAAGCAAACTTTATCGAATCGTCACCCGCACCGTGCAAGTTCGTCATGAGCGAGATGAAGTTGTGTGACGAGAACCTGCGGCTGCCGCTCGTCCCCGTGACAGCGGAGACACGAACCAAACTTAAGGCCGCGATGAAAGAGGTCGGCGTTGCCGGTAAATGATCGAGTATCGTAATGCTATCGCAGACGATATTGAGGCGGTCCGAGAGTTTCTGGCGGAGAACGGATGGGGCAAACGCACTGCCGACGCACCGCGATTCCGCCAGATGATCGAGAAGGCGAGTCGAATTATTGTTGCCGTCGATGACGGCCGTGTCGTGGGCTTCGCTCGGGCGTTGTGTGACGATGTGTCGAACGGTTACATCGGTACCGTCGCCGTTGCCGAAGACAAACGCGGCCGGGGCATCGGTCGCGAGATGGTCCATCGATTGATCGGCGACGATCCGAATATCACATGGGTCCTGCGTGCTGGCCGCGGAAGCGAGACATTCTGGAAAAGAATGGGCTTTGCAAAGTCCGAGATCGCGATGGAACGCAATCGAATCTGAAATGGCCCGCCACTGCATCACTCGAATGTGGCACGGCCGGACAAGGGCCGAGGATGCCGACGCCTATCTCGCGTTCGTTAGCGAACGTGCGGGGGCGGATTATCAGAGTATTCCGGGAAATCTGTCTGTGGAAATATGGCGTCGGTTGGATGGCGAGGTCTGCCACTTCTGGACAGTCACAAAATGGGACAGCTATGACAGCATTCGCAGCTTCGCCGGCGAAGACCTTGAGAAAGCCAAGTATTATCCGGAAGACTCTCGGTATCTCCTGGAGTTTGAAGAGACGGTGACACATTGCGAAACTTCAGTATTCGATAGATGACGCTAAGGGGATCCATAGAAGCGCTTTCTGTTAGATCGGAGTTCGATCCGTCGGACCGCGCCACTTACGAGGAGTTCAAATCCGCTCTTCGGCGCGGTGAGATACGCTCGGCTGAGAAAGACGA
>CAZSOE010000353.1:0-2940 GCA_964608335.1 uncultured Chloracidobacterium sp. | reverse complement strand
AGCAATGAATCGAGGTCGGACCTCGGGAGGCGGGAAACGATGAAGACCTGATCGTTTTGATAGCTGATCGAGAGTGATTCGAGGATCGCCGAACGGGCACGACTCGCCTGCGAACTTCGAAGTTGGTCGAGTGCTCCCGTCAACGCCTGTGCGCGAAGCTGGGCGTGGGAACCGTCCTTCTCTTGCAACGAGATCTTAAAACTGGCGTCATTGACACCGAGCCAGAAAGCGATGCGAAGTTTCTCTTCGAATTCCGCCGGACGCGGCAACAGCGAGTCGTGAAGTTTTATCAACTGACCTGCGAGCCGGCCGGAATATGTGCCCGGCTGCCTTTCCTTTTCGGTCTGGAAGACTTGTCTGATGCCGCCTTTTGGGCTGACGGAGAGCGACGATGAAAAGTCGAAGCGGCCCGTTGCAACATCCTCGGGTGCGTCGGTCGCCAGCTCGCGTGAGACCTTGTAGATCTCCACGAATGTATCGACGAACTGTTTTATTACACGGTCGTCGGTTGGGTCGGGCTCGACCTCATCGCCGAATTCGATCTCCTCGCGGACATCAAATGCCCGTGTCAGCGCCGCGTGGGCAAATGCCTGCGGCGTCGCACCGGCCAGCGCAAGGCCGAGATAAACGCCAAGCATGGCGAGGAAAAGGGCTGAATTGTTCGCTCTCGAATGCTTCACTTAATCCTGTTTATGCGCCGAGTTGCTGTTGTTGTTTCCGACCGAATTTCCGTTCTGCGGCTTCGGCTGTGCCTTCTGCTCCGCGAGCTTCCGCTGGATCATCGTCTGCAGGTCGGCCTTTGGAATGTTGAACGAGATAACGAGCCGTTTTCCATCGGGCGTCACCGTGGCGTTCTGGAGCAGCGCAAGGTCATCCTTGTCATTCTGGCTGGCATCCGGGGCTTCCTTTTCTTTTTTCTTGCCATCAAGAAGGATCTTTATCAGGGTCGCCACGGATTGCGCTCGCTCTTTGGTCTCATAGTCGGTCTGCACAACGGCATTCACGTGCTGATCATCCTGCAGTATCTGAAAGGCCAGATCCTTACCGTTGAGAAGGCTGAGGTACTGAAGCAGGTTGCTGTCGTTCATGGCCTCGACCGCTTCCTTGACGACCTCGATCAGCTTCGGATCGGGGCTCTCGGCCTTCGTGAACTTGAACGTCTTGGGGTCGAGTTTGCCGGTCTTGTCGAGCTTGCCGGTGGCCGTCAACAGGAACTGCGAATCGAGCTTAACCTGATTCTTATCGATCAGGTCGTTGATAAAGTTGGCAAGATCCACAAACGGCCGCTTGTTGATCTCGATGCCCGCCTCGGGGGCTGTCGGATCGACCGTTGGCTCGGTCTTGTCGTCGGTCTTCTGCTCGCCTTCGGTCTTGGCGGTGGGGTCTTCCACGGACTGGATAGGCTTGGTTCGGCCACCTCGACGCGGTCCGATCCGCGTTGGGTTCCGGCCCATATCCGCGCCGCCGAAGGTCGGCAGGTTCCCGGTTATGATGTTGGGATTAGGTGTCGGTACGACGGCCGGCGTGTCGATCAGGCTTCCGCCCGGACGCGTGATCGGAATGCCCGGCGCAAGAAAACCCTGATCCGCGGACGTCGGGTTATTCTGCATGTCGAGGAGCTGCTGATACTGCACCGGGTTCGCGACCTGAAAATAACCTTCCGGATATGCGATCGGCGGTGTCACGCCGCTAACATCGACGAAGGTGATCTCGGCGTCATCGAGGTCGGTCTTGTCATAGGCCGCATCCACAAGCTCGCGGTCCGTGCCCCACAGCATCGCCCCGACATAGACCGTATCGAGGACCTGACATACTCCGCCGACAAGCGGGCTATCGCAGCCCTTCATCGTCAGCAGCGAGGTCTGGGCGACGATCAGCATGGCGAGCAGATTCGCCGCGGCCGAGATCGCGAGGATCTTGTAAACGCGTGGCCCGAGGTCCCAGGTTTTGATCTCGTAGTTGTGAAACAGGTCGCCCTCGGCGGTTGGCGTAGGGACCGTTTCGGGTTCGTATAATGAGTGCTCAAACATATTACGTATAAAGCTCGCGTCGTCGGTATCAGAGTATGAAGACAAAAGTTAGACGCCCGCGATTCGCCTTTCGTTGCGAGGCGAATAGGTATTTTAACATTAGCGCCGACGATCGGGCGAACACATTCTTGTCACCGGGTGTCCTGGTTTTCTCACGCAGTTTCGGCCGTTCTGCCGGGCGACGATCTCGACCAAGCCGCCATCCGTGTCCCAGTGTCCCGCACGTGTCCCAGGCTCGTCCCGCCCCCGATCGGGCCCATCAATTGTTGTGACCATTAAGGTTATGCAGAATCTCCCGCTCTGTCCCGCGTTTTTGAAAAAAGATCCGCCACACGTATGCCACAGGACCGTCGCCGGGCCAAGTTGTTGCAACGATAGCACATAATTGCACCTATGTCAAGCACAATTTGCAATCCGCGGCCGGCGCACACAACAATAACCGGTTATGCGACGAAGACAGGGCCGCGATCGCCGTCCGAAACGTCCGTCAGACGGCCACAACCGTCAAAAGAACGAACGACACGATAAACGGCGACTTGCACACGAAAGTTCCGCTCGCGGAGGCACGCCGCAGACCCCGCGTCAGGTTCGTGCCGTCGAGCAGCTCTTATCGGGCATCGGCATCCCCGAGATCCGGCCGTTCACGCCGGACCCCTTCCAGCTAGAAGCTCTGGCGGCGATCGAGACCGAAGACGTGTTGGTCACAGCCCCGACCGGCAGCGGCAAGACCTGGATCGCCCGTGAGGAGATCCGCCGGCTGCTCAACGCTGGAAAGCGGGCCTGGTACACCACGCCGCTCAAGGCATTGACAAACTCAAAATACGCCGAGTTTTCCGACGAATTCGGCGCCGCGAATGTCGGCATACTGACCGGCGACCGCAAGGAGAACTCCGGCGCGCCGATCATTGTC
>CAZSOE010000352.1:0-2950 GCA_964608335.1 uncultured Chloracidobacterium sp. | reverse complement strand
TGTTTTCCTCCAGTTCGAGATAATGCCCACTGGAATAAAAATCGCCGCGCCACCACAGGTACATCCGTCCCTTCGGGTGCGGCTCGACAGTTGCCACATCGCACAGCCACTGCTGGCGCGCGATCGATTCGAGGAACGCCACCTCTTCATCGAGCCATTCTCTTTCCCGGTGTGTGTCATGGAGACCGAGCAGGCCGAGGACCTGGTCCTTCAACACGATCGGGATGATCAAAAGCGAGCGGGTATCGAGCGCTTTGGCAAAAAATTTGAGCGTCGGGTCCTTGGCCCTCGAGATGTCGTTGATCCTGATCGGCTTCGACAGCTCGAGCCGCTCGGCGAGCTTCGTGGCGTCGAACGGTATCGTAGTACCGAGGCTCTTGGTGATCGACCGGTCGCGCCGCCACTCGTGACTGATCGTAAGCTCGTCTCCATCGGTAAGTCTGAGTAGATCGCACCGGTCGGCGTCGAGCATCCGCCCTAGTTCGGAGACGACGACATTCAGAAACCGTTCAAGGTCGATCCTGGTTGGGAGTTCGGCGGCAAGACGGTCGATAATGGCCTCGCGCGCCTCGTGCATGCTCATTCGGCGCTCTATCGAGAGGGATTCGGGCTGGTCGAGATCGATCTTCACCGACATAAATGTGTAGTTTTGACCTGTGAATGTCAAGTTGACACAGAATAAGGACGAAGTGTGTAGTTTCGCTCCACCTTGTGGCGGTCTTTAAGGCGTTGTTCGGCGCGTGGGACTTGGCCGGGCGTTGGTGGCCGGAGCCCGTGTCGAGGTGTTCGAATTCGAGGTCGGGGCCATGTTCGCGTTTGCATTTGCGGCCTTGTTCGCATTGGCATTCGCGTCCTTCTTCGGCCCGACAAAGTCTATGCGTTGCCGGCCGGCCTGCGCGTCCTCGAGCATCTCGATGGCGCGGGCGTTGGTCGGGTCGAGTTCAATCGCCTTGTTGAGCGGCCCGATCGCCTCGCGATATTTCGCGAGCTTGATAAGGACGGCGCCCAACTCGGTTTGGTACTCGGTATCGTCGGGCTTTAGCCGGACCGCTTCCTTGAAAGAGTGTTCTGCCTGCTCGTCTTTTAGTAGTTTTGAATATGTGCGCCCGAGGTTGAAATGGGCCACGTCGTCCTTTGGATTGTCACCGATCCACTTCTTGTAGGCTTCCACGGCACGCTCGAACGACCGTAAAGAGTTTGGTTTTTTGGCGTCGGCCTGGCCGGCGGTTCCTTCCTGCGAGGCCCGCATTTCGACCAGGGACCACGCTATCCCGAGCTGAAAATGCGCCTCCGCGAGGTCGGGGTTCAATTCGATCGCGCGGTGATAGGCCGCAATCGCCGTTTCCGTTCGGTTCTCGTCGAGTAAGCGGTTGCCTTCCGCCAAGGCCTCGTTCGCGTCGAGGATATGAGCGAAAGGCGATTCGGCCGACATGTTAGCGTTAAGGTCCGGCTGAGATGTGCCGCCCGAGCACGCGCCGAGTATCGCGACTGCTAACACAACGAGACCGAACAAAAGACTTCTCATAACGCGAATGCCCGAAACTCTGATCAGCCGGGTGGAAAGATGAACGGCCGACCGGCGAGCAGATGAACGTGCAGATGAAATACGGTCTGACCGCCGTCAGAGTTTGTGTTTATGACAACCCGATAGCCGTTATCTGCAAACCCCTTTTGACGAGCGATCTCGGCCGCGGTGAGCAGCAAGTGCCCCAGACTCGCCTTTTCGCCCGAGCCTGCCTTGTCGAGCGAATCGACGTGTTCCCGCGGAATGATCAGAATGTGTACCGGCGCCTGCGGATTCAGGTCCTCGAAAGCGAGGCACACCTCATCCTCGAACACTTTTTGCGACGGGATCTCGTTCGCCGCTATCTTGCAGAAGATGCAGTCAGGATCGTTCATTATTCGAATGCGCTTATTAAATCACACCACTCGGGTTTTGTTAACTTTCACCCGATCCTGCGCTGTCGGCTGCGGATTCCGTGGTTTTGATGCGCTCGATATCGGCACCTAGGCTGCGAAATTTCCGCACGATAGTTTCATACCCGCGATCGATGTGATAGACACGGTCGATCACCGTCTCGCCACGTGCTGACAGGGCCGCGAGCACGAGCGAGGCCGATGCCCGAAGGTCCGAGGCTATCAGCGGCGCTCCCATCAGTTGCGTCGCCCCGCGGACCGTCGCGGTATTCCCGGCGATCGAGATGTCGGCTCCCATCCTGATCAGTTCCGATGCGTGCATAAAACGGTTCTCGAAGATCGTCTCGGTTATTCGCGATGTCCCTTCGGCCTGGGTCATCAGCGCCATATATTGCGCCTGCATGTCCGTCGGAAAGTCGGGATGCGGTTCCGTCGTCACATCGCGCGAGGCCAAACCTGAGGCTGAACGCTTTACCAGCAACGTGCTCTCGCTCAATTCGGAAATGTCGACGCCGGCGGACCGGAGCTGATCGATAACCGCAGTGAGGTGGTCTGGCCTGCAGTTCCTGACCTCAAGCTCGCCGTTGGTTATAGCTGCCGCGACAATGAACGTCCCCGTCTCGATCCTGTCCGGGATGATCGTGTGTTCGGCGCCGCCGAGTTCCTCGACACCGTCGATCTCGATCACGTCGGTCCCGGCACCTCGTACGCGGCCGCCCATCTTATTCATGAGTTCAGCGAGATCCTCTATCTCCGGTTCCCGAGCGGCATTTCGAATGGTGGTGCGGCCCTTGGCGAGGACGGCCGCCATCATGACGTTCTCAGTACCCGTAACCGTGACCTTCTCGAACTCGATATCCGCGCCCGTAAGTCGTCCTAACGGGGCCGAAGCGACGACGTCGCCCGATTCGAGCGATACGGTCGCGCCCAGCCGTTCGAACGCTTTGAGATGAAGGTCGATCGGCCTGGTCCCGATCGCACATCCGCCCGGGAGGCTGACCTTTGCTTGTCCAAAACGCGCGAGCAGCGGCCC
>CAZSOE010000351.1:0-2953 GCA_964608335.1 uncultured Chloracidobacterium sp. | reverse complement strand
GACGATACCGGCGGCCAGCCTGCCGACAGCCGCGAGCTTCTCGGCACGACTTAGTGCGTGTACTGCTTCGACGCGCGCGGTGATATCTTCGCCGACGGTTATAACATGAGTGACCTCATCGCTATCGTCGTTTTTCATCGGCACCTTGCTGACCATCCAGTGCCGCGTCGAGCCGTCCGCCTCGACCGGTTGCTGTTCGATGCGTTCGATCCTGCCCGTTCGGAACGCGCGTTCGAACTCTTCGCGATGGCGGCCCTGCCGATACTTTTCAAGCACGTCGAACACATCGCGGCCGACGGCCAGGTCGCGTGCGATGCCCTGCGGTCCATCTTCGCGGTGCCGGTTCCAGGTGACGATCCGATAATCGCGGTCGATGACATAAAGCGAAACGGGCAGTGCATCCAGAACCGCCTCGGTAAACCGCCGATGCTGCTCGCGCGCCTCGTTGATCGAATCGCTGAGCGCCACGCCGTAATGCGCAGAGAGATTGATGCTCAGGGCCGCTATCTGCGTGGCGGCATCTATCAATCGGGTCCGCCCTTCGTCGATCACCGAATCGCCCGTTACCGCAACAACTATCGCGCCGCGGATCTGACCATCGATATGCAGCGGTGAGACGTACTCGCCCGAGTGTTCGCCGCTCAACATGAACTCGGCCGGCTCCTGTTCGTAGTAGCCGACCTGGGGTGGCATGAACGAGAGCCACTTCTCGAATCGGTCGCGGTGGATCAGGTCTTCGGGAGGTTCGCCGGCACGAGTTTCGGCGGCGCTGATCAGCCCGAAGTTATCAAGCTCGGCAACAAACGCGCACGCATCGGCATCAAGAACCTTGTAGATCGATCCGGCGACGCGCGCCGCGACCTTTTTCGGGTGGACCGAAAACAAGAGGCTTCGCCCGAGTTCGGCGACGAACTTCAGGCTCGCGGCATCATCCCCGGGCGCCGTTGCACCAAGGGTTCCCGCGTCTTTTCTGGGCGGCGAGGAAGACAACATCGATTCCGATTTGAGGCTTGGGATCGGTACAGAAGACGGCCTTTGGGAGGAGGGATCGGGTAGAGAAGTACCTGGGGAACCTCCTTTCTGATTAGAAACAATTTTAAACAGTTTGTCAACAGATTAAACGGCGGAAGAGCTGTTGACAGGCCGAAAAATGCGGTCAAAATTGAATTTTAAGGGAATGAAGCGATTGTTGGAGCCATTGTTTAGTGTCCGGGTCAGCTTAGGCCTGCTGCTGGTATTTTTCGCATCACCCATGGCCCCGGCTCAGGCCGTTGTCGACAAAACCGTTGCGACCGTCAGCGACGGCGTCCGGACCGAGTTGATCACGTATTCCGACATCGTCTGGCAGCTCGCGATGCAGCCCAACGTCGAGCTTGCTCCGCCGCGTTCAACAGACCTGAACCAGGCCCTGCAAGCCCTTATAAATCAACGACTTTTCGCCCTCGAAGCCGAGCGCCTGCCTCGGACCCCGCCGAACGATAAGGAGATAGCGGCCGAGATCACGCGGCTTTTGGCTAGTTTTCCCTCGACCGCGGCACTCGAGGCGCGGCTTCGCCAGGTCGGGTTCGACTCGGTAAAGGATGAGAATTTCGAACGAATAATAGCCCGCCGGGTTGCGATCGAGAAGTATATCGAGTTCCGGTTTGGCTCGTTCGTCGTCGTGACGCCGGACGAAGAAGCCAGGTATTATCGCGATCAGTTTGTGCCGGACTTTCGTCGCCGGTATCCGGGGTTGTTGATGCCCACGCTCGACGAGAAGCGGGCGGAGATACGCCAACTCCTCACGAGACAAAAAGTTACAGCCTCGATCGAGCGATACCTCGATGAGGCAAAACGACGGGTCCAGATCGAGATCCTGATCGAAGTCTGAGAGATAATTTGGAATGAACTACCGCCTGGCCGCGACCATCGCGCTTCTATGTTGCGGCCTGAGCATCGCGCACCGTCAGGGGGCCAAACCTCATCTTGAGCGGCTGCGCATCGAAGGACCGGTTTCGAGATCGGCCATCGCCGCCGCGGTGTCGCTTCCGGTCGCCTCCTTCTCGGCGCCGCGCCAGCATGTTAGGTCGGGTGAGCCGACTGCGGTGCGAGGAGTTGGCGTCGAGAGTCGATCTGCCGGGCCTACCACAAGAGACGGTTATGAGGCGCTTGCCGCGTTCTCGGGGGCGACGATGCCCGCACCGTCGCTTTCGTTCGACGGTATCGCCAACTTCGACAACCTCACAGCCTACAACCTGCTGATAATTCCGCCTGACACGATCGGTGATATCGGGCCCGGTCACTACGTTCAAGCGGTGAATTCGCTGCTTCGGGTGTTCGATAAGAGCGGCAACGCGCTGACGCCACCATTCAAGATCAGCCAGATCTTCGAGCCGCTCGGCACGGCGTGCTCGGTGCGGAACGACGGTGAGCCCGTTGTGCTTTACGACCCGCTTGCGGATCGCTGGCTGATCAGCCAGTACTGCAACAACTTTCCGCCATTTCGCCAATTGATCGCCGTTTCGAAGACAGGCGACCCGACCGGGAGCTATTACATTTACGAATTCGTAATGCCGAACATCCGGCTTAACGACTTTGCAAAGTTCGCTGTCTGGCCCGACGGCTACTACATGTCCACCGAGGAGTTCACGGGCGGCGACTTCTCAGGAATCGGTATTTTCGCGTTTGATCGAGCGAAGATGCTCTCGGGCGACCCGACGGCGAGCTACATTTATTTTCATCGGCCGTCGCTCGGCCCGGCGCGCCAAGGCAATCTTCTCCCCGCCGACCTCGACGGACTTCGGCCGCCGCCTTCGGGCGCGCCAAATGTTTTCGCGGGTTATTCGGCTACCGAATACGGCGAAACTGCGGACGCAATTCGTTTGTTCGACTTCCTCGCAAATTTTGTCGACCCCGCGAATTCCACATTTGTCGAGCGGCCCGAGAGCCCGCTGCCCGTCGCGGCGTTCGACCC
>CAZSOE010000350.1:0-2957 GCA_964608335.1 uncultured Chloracidobacterium sp. | reverse complement strand
GAAGGATTCTACGACGGCGTGACCTGGCACCGTGTTAACGAATCGGTCATTCAGTCGGGCGATCCGCTGTCGAAGGATAATAATCCTGCCAACGACGGCACCGGTGGGGCGGACAAAAAGGTCGAGGCCGAATTCTCGGACATTCCGTACGATAACGCGATCGTCGGTGCGGCCCGCAGCCAGGACATCAACTCGGCGAGCTCGCAGTTCTTCATCACCCTGAAACGCGAGCCGGGATTCGATAACCGCTATACGATCTTTGGCAAGGTCGTCGAAGGGATGAATAACGCTCGAATTATCGCGGGTGTGCAGCCAAAAGACGGCGAGCGCCCGGTCGAGCCGATCCGGATCAAGCGGATAACTATCGTTCCCCGTTAGGTGTTATAATCTCAGCCTTAGGCTCGCGTAGCTCAGTGGATAGAGCGCTTGCCTCCGGAGCAAGAGGCCGCAGGTTCGACTCCTGCCGCGAGTATTCATTTCGACAAAAAAGGCGCCCCGCGAAGGACGCCTTTTTCTTTTTCACGGAACCGTCAGCTTACCTGACCTTCAATGCCGGGTCGCCGAACAGCACCCACGAAAGCCGCACGTCACTCGCGCCCGGGACCATCGCCTTGGCATCTTTTACAAGATCGCCGAGACGCGGAATACTTCCCTCGCCGAGCTTATTATAAAACCGCCGGGCCATCAGCATCTGTATGTCAGGGGTTGTCTTCTCTGACGAAGCCCATGTCGCAACCGCCCCGCCAGAGGGAGCCTTGAGCAGTGCCTCGGCCAGGCTGTCGAATTCCGGCCTGAGGAAATAGCCGTTGAGGCAGGTCAGCATCGTAAAGATCGTCGGGGCATTGGAATTAGTGAGCGCGGGCACGGAATCGATCCCGAAGAACGTGGAGTGGGCCCAGAGGCCTGCACTGCCGTGGCCGGAATAATTGGCAACGAACGGCCCGCCATTAAGCGAATTGACGAGGGTGCTCTGTGCATTCGCCTGTCCGCGATACACCATGGTCGAGGGCAGAGCCGGCGGCAGTTCGTTCTTCAGTTCCTCGCTCATCGCCTGAAAGTCGTACCCTTCCGGCAAGTCGGACGCAAAGACGAACCCGCGGTCGAGCGATTGGAGTGCAGGCGTCTCGAACAGCATCGTCTTGTTCAAGATCGTCGTAATACTTGATGCGGTTCGTACAGGCAGCCGCCCAATCGCTATCTCGGCCAGGCCGTCGCCGTTAAAATCCGCAAGCGCCTCGTCACTGCCACTCTCGGCAAAAACAAGGTTGACGATCCGGGTCGGCACCAGATCGAAATAGCCGAGGTTCTGATAGTTGCGCGGGTCGTAGCTCGCATCACCGATCAGCAAAACATAGTCCGGCGGCGCCTGCCAGTTATTACGCGCGTAGTTGAGAAACTGTGAGAGTGCCTGTGATTGATGTTCTCCAAAGCTAAACTCGTCAAACACGTCGGCGACATCGACGACCTTGACTGTCATTGAACCGCCCGCCGTGCTGCGACGATAATTCGCCCAGTTTTCAGCGGCAGCCATAAAATCGGTTGCCGAATGCGAGATGATCAGCAAGTTCGCCGCATTCGCCGGGGTCGATAGAGTCGATGCATTGTTCGGCGTTACGGAAACCGGCTGGAGTTCAGAACCCGCCTCAACCGCGTAGTAAACCGAAGCGCGGTAGGACGGTAGCCGTACATTGAACGTCGCTCCCTCCTGCGCGATGGGCAGGCCCGTGACCAGTGCCGGATCGCCATCGTACTTCATATCGAATACGCGGATACTCGGCGACGAGAAATTGCCGACCGCGGCGGCCTTATACACCGGCGTATAGAACGAGACGCGACCCTGATCGGCCTTGAACTTTCGCGCGAAGGTAACGCTGAACGAATCGAACAACGCGAACTGGTTCGGGGCTCCGGAATTCAGCATCAGCGTATTCGGTCCTTCGACCAGATAGCTTGCCGGGATCGTTTGAGTGAGGGAGAACGGAAATGGACCGTTGCCGTTCGCGATCGAGAGCGGGTGCCCATTCAGCGTGGCGGTGACCGCGTGAACGGTTGCGGACCAACCCTGGATCTTCAGGTTGACTGACGCGGTACTCGCCGCCGTGTCTACACCCGTCAGCGTGAAGTTGACGGCCGTTGACGGCGACGAAACGATCGCAGGCCCCCAGTAATTCTCTGCATTACCGTTATGGATCGAATTCACGTACGAAGAGCGTTCCTTCTTTTCAGCGACGGTATCGTAATTCTGCGCGGCGACGTTACTGCCGATCCGGCGGAGCACTTTTGTTGCCATCCGCTTGCCCGTCGTGGTGTCGGCGATCAGGTAGTAAATGCTCGTATCGCTCTCGGGCGTGTCGATGCCTTTGCCGTAAAAATCGACGTACTGGTCGCCCGGGCCAACGATGATCGATTGCTCGACTCCGGAAGCGAAGAGGCGCCAATTTGCCGAATTACTGGCCACGTTGAAGCCGGCCGCTTCGAGCTGCGCCCGCGTGACGCGATGAAGTCCCTCTTTCCTCACGCCGATCTTTGCACCGGGCTGGGCCACGACCCAGCGATGGGTGGCGAGGTCGGCTGCCTGGGTGAATTGGGCGACCTCGGCCGCAAGGTCTGCCGGCAGGTCGAGCGCGGCTTTCTGAAGTTCAGGTTTCTTGACGAACGGCGAGCCCACGCGGCCCCTCTCAGACTTAGATCCGGATCGCGTATCGAGCTTCGATGTCGCCGCTACTGCCGAGCTTTGAGTCCTGCTGCCATCCATTGCGAGGCTCTCTACCACATAGACCGAGCCGACCGAGCCTTCACGGTCGAATGTTTCGTAGCTCGTGCCAAAAACGGTCGCCCGGCCCGCGCTCGCCGCCGATCCGAGCACCGGCGGAGTGTTGATCGGTTCCAAACCGGACGGTCCCACTCGATAGATCACGAAGAGGGCGTTACCGGTCTCACGCCGCATCTGCCAGCGG
>CAZSOE010000349.1:0-2970 GCA_964608335.1 uncultured Chloracidobacterium sp. | reverse complement strand
GCAAGTCAGTTCGTTTGTCAGCGTAAAGGGGCCCGCGTTTCAGCTAGAAGGCAAGCCCTACTACTTTGTCGGCACGAACTATTGGTACGGCGGCCTTCTCGGGATCGGCAGGAATCGCAAACAGGGTCTAGTTCGGTTGAGAAAGGAGCTCGACTTTCTTCGTCGCCAAGGCGTTGTGAACCTCCGTCTGATGGCCGGCGCCGAAGGTTCGGGACCGATGAACGGTGTTCTCCGAGTCGGCCCGCCCTTGCAGCCGGAGCAGGGAAAGTTTGACGCGAGCGTTCTTGACGGCCTCGACATCGTGCTCCACGAAATGGCGAAACGGAGGATGAAGGCCGTCATTTTCTTCAGCAACAACTGGGAATGGAGCGGCGGCTTTCAGCAGTACCTCGTTTGGAATGGCGTGATCGACAAGAAGTGGCTGACCGAAAAGCCGACATGGGACGAGCTGCGCGACATCACGACGAAGTTCTACTCATGCGAACCATGCAAGTCCGCGTATCGCAAACAGGTCGGGTACGTTTTATCGCGAACGAACAAGCTCAGCAAGCGAAAGTATATTCACGATCCGACGATAATGGCCTGGGAGATCGCCAACGAACCTCGTCCGATGCGTCCCGCGGCGAACGAGGACTATGCGCGATTCATCGCGGAGACCGCTACTATCATCAAATCGCGCGACGCGCGACACCTCGTCACTGTCGGCCACGAAGGCTGGATCGGGACCGAAAGTAACGCCCTATACAAGCGCATTCACGAGGACCCGAATATCGACTATCTGACGATCCACATCTGGCCGAAGAATTGGGGATGGTTCCGGCCCGGCCGGATGTCGGAGGATTATCCCCAGATCGAAGAAAGAACGCGGGCATACCTTGCGATCCATATCGCCGATGCCGCGATGCTGAACAAGCCGCTGGTTATTGAGGAGTTCGGACTTCCGCGCGACGGGCAATCGTTCGATCCCTCGGGCACGACAGAGCTGCGCGATCGTTATTTTCAGTTTGTGCTCTCACACCTGCGCGTTTCGCCGCACGTCGCGGGCGCCAACTTTTGGGCGTTCGGCGGAACGGCCCGGCCACGTCGGGGCCAGGAGTTTTGGCAAACTGGCGACGACTATATGGGTGATCCGCCGATGGAGGAGCAGGGACTCAACACAGTGTTCGACAGCGATCTTTCGACGTGGAAAGTTATCAGCGCCGCCGCACATCGCTTGAGGCTCTGAGTGGCTCTGCACGCAGGCGACGACATCATTCGGGTGGTCGCGGCTTTAGTATCGGGTTGTCGGGATTTACGGCGCGGAGCTTCTCGAGGGTCTTCTGATAGTTCGCATCGTCGCCGCCTTCGCGATAGGCAAGTGCAAGATTCTGAAGAGCGATCTCGAGTTGCGGATCGATCGCCAGCGCCGCCTTGTATTCCTTTATTGCCCGGTCGAGATCGCGCGGTTCACGCAGGAAGAACGTAAGCCCAATGTCCGTGCGGACGTTTTTGTTCTTCGGCTCTTTCTCGAGCGCTCGCAGGTACCACTTCTCGGCCTCCTGATACTTCTCAGCATCGAAGTTCGAATCGCCGAGCTTTACATACGGTTCGACAGAATCCGGCTGCAGCTTGCTGGCTGCCTCGTAGAATTTGACGGCATCGTCGAGCCGCTGGATCTGGTAATAGAGGTCGCCGGCGGTCATCTGTGCCTCAAAGTTTTGGGGCTCGGCCTTGGCGCGTTCGATCGCGGCGGTCACCTGCGGGATGGAACCGCCCGCGGAATTCTCGCCTCCCACCGGCGGATGATCAGGCGGAAGAGCCGGATTGGAGTTCACTCCGAATGGTGCGGTACTCGCCGACATGGGCGATTCGAGTGAAGAGCGGTTAACGCTGTTTGCGAAAACAAATCCGATGATCGCGCCAATGAGCAATCCGATCACCCCGAACAAAAGATTATCGAGCTTCATTTACTTAATGGTAATTCCTATCGACTCTAAAAATCTATTCGGCCGTTCGCCGCCGATGAGCGCGAAGACATTATCGTTCGGTATCGTTTCAAGCTCGCGTTTGGTCCCAACTTCTTCCAGAACGACCTCGTGCGGCCGCAGCTCCTTGATGCCGACGCCGAATCGCAGATCGATAAGGCCCTGTTCCGCACAGGTATAAAGCTGCAGTTTGTTGCCGAACTTTACGGTCGGGGCAAGAAAGTCGCGAACGAGCATTGTCACTTTGTTCATATCCTCAGGCTTACGGGGCGAGATAGCCGCACCGTCACGAACCGCGACGAGGTCGACTGCGGCCTCGACGGCGACGTTGCCTCCTCCGACGATCATGAGGCGACGGCCGCGAAAATCCATCGGGTTTGACAGTCCGTAAATGACCTTTTGCTCCTCATGCCCGTCGATCGGGACCTTCATGTCCTCATTCGGAAGCCGAAGCCTGTTTGGCGCTCCGCGAAGACCGATCGAGATCACAACCCGTCGTACTCGATAGCTCTGCGGTGTCTTTTCGTTCCCGCGCTCCGTGTCGACCGTGAAGTAGTCGCCGTCATCGGCCCTCGTCACGGTCTTACAGCTTTCGTATTCGTTTACTCGAACGCCCTTTTCAGCCAGGCTCTCGAGCCAAACGGCAAGTATGTTCTCTCGCTGATCGCCCGGGATCTTTGTTTGGAGCTGGTCGACGATCTCGCCTCTGATCTCGGAAAGGAGCCGGTCGGCGTCGGGCACGAAGCGCGCCCGAAATAATTCCGGCCAGTCACCGCTTCCCTTCGACTTCAGGTCGCTCACGACCCGGCGTGTGAGCTCGGTCGTTATTTTCTCGGTCAGTTGTGCGGATAGCTCATCGCGAAGCGGACGAGGTATCTTCTCGATCACTTCCTTATGAACTTGCGGTGTTTCACGTTCGAGCATCCGATCGAGATCGGCGCCCAGAGCCGCCGCGATCGCGTCGTCATCGTTCGATGCGGTCGAACCGTACTTCGGTTTCGCGAGG
>CAZSOE010000348.1:0-2974 GCA_964608335.1 uncultured Chloracidobacterium sp. | reverse complement strand
GCAGAGGCCCGCGCGTGAGCAAGGGCTTAACCTTCAACATAGCTTGCGTGAGATCGATCAGCTGCGTACGTGTTAAGCCCTTGCTCACGCGCGGGCCTCTGCATTAGAAGAGCGACTTGATCCAGCCGCCGTCGACCGCGATCGAGCTTCCGGTGATGTAGCTCGCGGGTTCGGAGACCAGGAACGCGGCCACCTGACCGAATTCAGCGGGGTCACCCAAACGTCGCGCAGGTATCTCGGCTTCCCACCGCGCGGTCACCTCACTATTTGACAGCCCGTCCTTTTTCGCTAGGAATTCGATCAATTCATCCAACCGCTCGGTGCGCGTGTAGCCGGGCATTATGTTGTTGACGGTGATCCCGAATTCGGCAACCTCGTTCGCGAGCGTTTTGGCGAAGCCGGTCACGGCGGCGCGGATGCTGTTCGAGAGCATCAGGTTATCGACGGGCTGCTTTGCGGCGATCGATGTCACGTTCAAGATGCGGCCCCAGCGTCTTTCTTTCATTCCCGGAACGACGAGACGCGTGAGGTCGAGAACGCTCGTCAACAGGCCCGTGACAGCCGCATCCCACGCTTCGCGGCTTTGGTCCTCGAAGCGGCCGGCCGGCGGCCCGCCCGTGTTCGTAACGAGGATGTCGATCTTGCCAAAGCGCCCGATGGCTGAATTAACGATATTATCGATGTCTGATCGCACGGAAAGATCGCCGGCGACCCCCAGAACCTCGCCCGCGAATTCACGTCGGATCGATTCGCACGCGTCCTCTAGTGTCGCTGCTGTGCGCGAACACAAAATGAGCGACGCTCCTTCGGCGGCAAGCGCGTTCGCGATCGCGCGGCCCAGACCCTGGCTCGCGCCGGCAACGAGTGCCGTCTTTCCTCGAAGCCCGAGATCCATCTACTTCTGCCGCAGGTACGCGTCCGATCCGTCAAGCCAATCCTGCCGCGGCGGGGAGAACACATCGACGTCGAGCGTGTCCTCGAGAGCCTCGGCTTTATGCGGAAGGTTCGACGGGATCACAAGCACTTCGCCGGCGCGCACATCGATGACTTCGCTGCCATCCTTCCCGAGCCAGAAGCGCAACGCGCCCTCGAGGATGTATGTGAGCTGTTCGTTCTCGTGAGAGTGCTGAGGCACAACGCACCCTTTTTTGATGTAAACATGCGCGAGCATCATACGTTCGCCGGTAACAAGTCGGCGGGCGAGTGTGTCGGAAAGTTGTTCTTTGGGGATGTCGTCCCAGCGATAGAATCGTGCAGCGGGTTGTTCCATATCGCTCTCGAATATAAAGCCGCTTCCCGGCAATAGCAAACCATCCGGACTGTGATAGAATCACATCATAAACGCCGCATCTAAGAGCTGGAGGTTAGACAATGCCGGACATCGAGATCCCGTGTGTTCAATGTAGGGAGATCTTCTTTTTTACCGAAAAAGAGCAGGAAACCTTTTACCAGCGCAACATGATGACACCGCAGCGATGCCCGCGATGCCGCTCGAAACGCGCGGCAACGGGCGACGATGCTCCAAAACGCTTTGAGATCGTCTGCGACCACTGCGGCAAGCACGATACCGTACCGTTTCAGCCGAAAGTCGGCCGCTCGGTGCTGTGCAAGGAATGCTACGAATCAAGCCGTTCGCGCGCACGCTACGCGTAAGCTCATCACCTGAGAAGATCGCGAAATACAAAATACACGCTCAAACTATGGACCTCGAAACCGTCAGGTACGAACTGAACGGAAGCGTCGCGACCGTGACAATGGACCGGCCCGACGCCCTAAACGCTTTGTCGCAGCAGTTAACGCTCGATCTGGATGCGGCATTTCGCCGAGCCGGTGAGGACGGCGCGCGGGCTGTGCTGTTCACAGGCAACGGCCGCGCGTTCTGCGCGGGCGGCGACCTTCGCGAGATGCAGGCGATGTGGGAAAAGGAAGGGCGGATCGAAGCGTTCGTCGAGGAACCGCTCGGAGCGCTGCACGGAGTGATCCGGCGGATGCGTGAGCTTCCGATACCGATCGTAGCCGCCGTCAACGGTGTCTGTGCGGGCGCAGGAGTCAATTTCGCGCTTGCGGCGGACGTTGTTTTTGCGTCGGAAGAGGCAACTTTTCGTCAGGCGTTCGTTCGCATCGGCCTGGCACCCGATTGCGGCGGCACATTCTTTCTGCCGCGGGCCGTAGGCGACAAGGTGGCGGCGGAACTCCTGATGACCGGCGATTCGGTCGACGCAGAACGCGCGCTTGCGATCGGAATGGTCAATCGCGTCGTTCCCGCCGACAAACTTGTCGCCGAAGCGCGCGAACTCGCGGTGCGGCTCGCGGCCGGACCGACCGCCGTGATCGGCCGGGTCAAGAGGATGTTGAACGCTTCGTCTTCGAACGATATTACGACCCAGCTCGCACTGGAACACGAGTGCCAGATCGCCTCCGCCAAGGAGGCCGATTTCCGCGAGGGCGTTGCGGCATTTTTTGAGAAGCGTTCGGCGCGCTTCACCGGCGCATAGCGCTCTGTGAGCTCAGGCTGGTATGCGTTGACAGCCGCGCTGAGCAGAGCATACAATTGAAACAGTCCGTTGTGGCCCCATGTCGGGTGCCAGTTCGAATTTAAAATTTAGTTCGGTGTGTTTGTAGCGTTCGTTGGACCGTCCGGGTCGCGAACCCCGCACGTCAGTTTCACCACTGGCTGTCTCGGTCGGCAGATCAAGGAGTTGCACCATATGAAAAATGCTGTTTCGTCCGTAACCGGCGAACTTCGCAGTGCCGTATTGGCTATCGGTACGTTGCTCGGACTGGCTGTTTTTGCCACTGTCTCAAACCAAATTGACGCACAGAGGTCGATCGGCGAGCCCGTGAACAAGATCGCCGCCTTTGAAACCGAAGGCCCGGCGACGCGGCCGCTTGTCATTTCTGAATTCCGTGTCAGGGGTCCAAACGGAGCGAATGACGAATTCATCGAGATAAACAACCGGTCGACCACCGATCA
>CAZSOE010000347.1:0-2976 GCA_964608335.1 uncultured Chloracidobacterium sp. | reverse complement strand
GCCGGTCCGAAGCTCTTTTAACAACTCCTGCACAGCGACCTCGATCTGCCGGTCGCGTTTTAGCAAGACGTCAAGCGGAGTGTTCTCAACGCGAATATCCGGCTGCACGCCGTAGTTCTCCACATTCGTCCGCTTGCCGTCGGCGAGAAAGACACCTACTCCGGGCGTGCGAACCGTCGAACCGTCTATCAGCGAATAACTGCCGGTGCCGATCACCGCGCCCGCCGTCGGAGTACCGATGACCTTGCCGAGGCCAAGAGCACGGAAGCCCGCCGGGAACATTTCGGCATTCGAGGCAGACCGCCAGTTCTGCAGCACGACCTTCGGGCCGAAATAGCCCGCAAATGGACGCCCGCTGGGTTCGGTGCCCCGGGGCTGCCAGATCTGGTATTCGCGCTGGACCAGAATGGCGAGCAATTCCTGCTCGATATTTCCGCCTCCGTTCCATCGCTGGTCGATCACGAGCGCTTCCTTGTTCCTGAATTCCCGGATCTCCTTTTCGAAGCGGCGGAGCGACGGTTGATTCATGGCCTGGATGTGCAAGTAGCCGACGCGTCCGCCGGACAATTCATCGACGCGCTTTCGGTTGTCTCTCACCCATCGCTCATACCTCAGTTGGCTAAAGGCTCCCTGCGTGATCGTTTCGATCCGGGTTGTCCACGAGCCTTCCTCGCTCGCCTTATTGTTGAAAGTTACTTCGGTCTTTCGATTGAGCCGGTTGTTGAGCAGAGCCCAGTAATTGTCGCCCGACTTTACCGGCTTCCCGTTGATCGCGATCAAATAATCGCCGACATTTACGCGGACCCAATCCTTGTCGGCCGGCCCGTCCTCGAAGATGTGCGTCACCTTGTAGCGGCCGGCGGCCGCGTCCGCCTCGAGCTCGACGCCAAGGTGGCCGGTCGAAACTCCGCCCTGATTGCCGCCGGGCGGCGGAGCGGCACCTGTATGCGAGGCGTTCAGCTCGCCGATCATTTCGTTGATGATGTTTAGAAGCTCCTGACGATCGCCGACGTACTGGACGAGCGGCTGGTACTTCGCCCGCATCGCGTCCCAATCCATCCCGTGCATCTTCGGATCGTAAAACCGGTACTTCATCGTCCGCCATGCATCGTCAAACATCTCTGCCCACTCGGCGGGACGATCGATCTTGACACGCGCGGTAAAGTTGATCCTTCGACGCGTTCCCTCGCGGGCGGCCCCCGCGGCCCCCGCGAGCGGAACGGAATAGATTCCGTTTCGCTCACTGAAAAACAGCGTGCGACCGTCACGCGACACACTCAGATCGCCGATTCCACCGCCACCGCCGCCTGGTCCGCCGCCCTGACCTTCCTCGCCGCCGCCCTGGCCGGAGATGATACGGGTCATGCGTCGCCCGTCGTCCTGGATCGTATAGACTACCGGAGTGCTCGCCAAGCCGGCCGGCTCGCTTGTAACAAAGACAAGAGTGCGGCTGTCGGGCGCGATGACGTAATTGGACACCGGGAACGGCATTCTCGTTATCTGTCGCGTTCGACGCTTGAGCCCGGCCCAATCGATCTTGATCTCGCGTACCGGCGGTCTCTGACCGGCGGGGCGTCGCTGCACTCCGTCGGCATTCTCACCGGCCGCAGGCTGTTCTGCCTCGCGCATCTCGGCGTCGTCGGGATCGCGATCGAGACGCTCAAGAGCGACCGAATAGACCTGAACCGAATTCTGCCCCTGTCCGGCAGCCTCGACGCGCTGGAAGAACAGCTTTCTGCCATCGGGCGCAAATCGCGGATTGTTATCGTTGTTCGAATCGAAGGTCACCCTATGCGGCTCCTTCTCGGCGCCGGACGAGGCGATCATATAGATGTCGTTCGTACGCGTCGCATCGGATTTCGAGTACGCGATCCACTTGCCGTCGGGCGACCACTGCGGCGTGCTCACGTTGCCGTAATTCGACGAGTCAAGATCCGTGATTTTCTGCGAAGCAACGTCGACCTTGCGAAGCCGCCCGTCCGATGTGACAAACGCGATCTCCTTCGAATCGGGAGACCAGTTGTAGCCTAACTTGAGCGTGTCGATGTTGGTCAACTGCTTCGCTTCACCTGACCCATCGACTGCGGCGACAAATATCTCTTCCCGCCCGCTCTTGTCGGAAACGAACGACAGCCATTTACCGTCCGGCGAGTAGCCGACGTTGCGGTCACGCGCCGGCCCGTCGGTTATCTGCCTCAGATCGCCTTCCTCAACCGGTGCGGTAAAGATCTCGCCGTAGATAGAGAAAGCTACCCTGGTAGATGCCGGCGCGAGGTCGTAATCGTCAGCTTGCGAACTGAAGGTCCGTACCTCGGTGAAATTCTCCTGGGTTTCCGCCGCGATGTTCAGCGCGATCGGCGTCGCACGCTTGCTCGCAACATCGAGCTTCCAGATGCCGAAATCGTGCTCGAAGACGATCACACGTCCATCGTTGCTGATCGCCGGCCAACGAACGTCGCCCGTCTTGAATGCCGTGATCCGGTCGGCCTTACCGCCCGTATCCGAGACGCGGTACACGTTCGTTAGCCCGCCGCCCTCGCGATCGCTGACAAAGTACAGTCCGCCGTCCCTGCCCCACATAGGCCACGAGTCCATCCCGTCAAAATCGGTCGCCTGCGTGAACTTCTGCCCCGCGACATCCATTATCATGACATCGCTTTGCGACGCCCCGCGATAATACTTGCGCCAATAGACCTGTCCCTTCGGGTTATAAGCGATCCGGCGCCCGTCGGGCGAAAAAGCCGCCTGAACCCCCATGTCCGTTCCGACTTTCACCGGCATGCCACCGCTTGTGCCTACCACATAAAGCTGCGGTGTAAAGTCTTCGCCGCGATTGCTGCTGAAGAGAACGCCGCTGCCGTCGGGCTTCCACCCGAGGATCGTGTCGTCGGCCGAGTGGAATGTAAGCTGCGTAGCCGTCCCGCCGCCTGACGGGATGATAAAGACATCGAGATTCCCGTTCCGGTCGCTCGAGAA
>CAZSOE010000346.1:0-2980 GCA_964608335.1 uncultured Chloracidobacterium sp. | reverse complement strand
GCAGCCAGTTCATGCCCGAGAATCCGACCGGCGTCGAGATCATACAGTACACGATCGATCCGGCGACCGGGCAGTGCATAAAGCTTCCGTCGCGCGAACCGTTCCCCTGCCCGGGCGGCAAGCCAGGAGCAAAGCCAACGCCAAGCCCAAAACAGCCGGCAAACTCGGCCCCGCAGCCATCGCCCAGCCCAGAAAAACAGCTGGCCGTGCCGCCCGCCAATGGCAAAGCCTCGACTTCGTCCCCGGCCAAACCGAAACCCACACAGCCGAAGGGCAAACCCGGCCAGCCTGACGAATCGGAAATAAATTAGATCTACCGCGGGATCTCGACCGTTCGAATAATGTCGGAGACAACGGCGTCCGGAGTCGCACCGTCAAGCTCGGCCTCAGCACGAAGCGTCAGGCGATGGCGAAGCACTGCCGGTGCGATGTCGCGGACGTCGTCCGGCGTCGGGAATTCGCGTCCGCGAATCGCCGCGAGTGCTTTTGAGCAGAGCAGCAGGGCGACCGATGCACGCGGGCTCGCGCCGTAGAGCACCGTCGGGTGCGATCTTGTTTTCCTTGCGATCTCGACCACGTATCGCTGAACACCCGGCTCCATCCGCATCGAACGAACCTCGGCCCGGCTTCTGGCGACCGCTGCAGCATCGCCCAATGGCACGATCTGGACCTGCTCGAGATGTCGCGTGTTGAAGCCGGCATCCCAGCGCGCGACGATCTCGGCCTCCTCGTTCTCAGCGGGATAATCGATCAGGATCTTCATCAGAAAGCGGTCTAGCTGCGCTTCGGGGAGCGGATAGGTGCCCTCGTATTCGATCGGGTTCTCGGTCGCAAGCACTGTGAAGAGCGGCGATAACTGATAACGTTCGCCATCGATGGTGACCTGCCGCTCCTCCATTGCCTCGAGCAGTGCGGCCTGGGTCTTTGGCGGCGTGCGGTTTATCTCGTCGGCAAGAAGAATGTCGGTGAACACCGGGCCGGGCCGCAGACTGAACTGCGACGTTTGCATGTTGAAAACGTTCGTCCCCGTGATGTCGGACGGCATCAGGTCGGGTGTGAACTGAATGCGCGAAAAATGAGCTCCGATTATCTGCGCGAGTGTTTTTACCGTGAGCGTTTTCGCCGTTCCCGGCACGCCCTCGATCAGCGCGTGTCCCTCAGCAAGGAAGGCGACCAGTATTTGCTCGATCACCTCGTCCTGGCCGACGATCGTCTTGCGGAGCTCGTTCAGTATGTGGGCGACTGTCGCGGTTGTATGAGTAAGCATTTTGCGATTCAGGTTACAGACGTTAGGTCCAGCAAGGTTTTTATGGCCAACAGAATGACCGCTCCGAGAAAGATCCGACGCAGCCAGCGGTCATCAAGCTTCGTGACGTAATGCGCCCCGACGAATGCTCCGACGAACATCGTAACGCCTAAGATCAACCCGAGCGTGTAATCCACTAAACCTTGCCACATAAATACGATGGTCGCAACGCCCGAAGAAAACACGTTTATCAGTTTTGTCGAGGCCACGGCTTCGCTGTATTGCATGCCGTAGAGGCCTACGCAAACGGCGGTCAACATCGTCACGTACCCGCCGCTGAAAAGCCCGCCGTAAACGCCGAGGAGAAAGACAAGCAGATATGCGATCGGCAGTGCCATCCTTCCCGGCGTACCCGGTTCGAGGCCCACAGTGCGTCGCAGCAGGATAAAGAGAGCGACGGCGATCATAGCCCCGGAAACGATCAATTTCAAGGAAGCGCCGTCCAGGATGCCCACAAGCAACGCGCCGATCGTCGAAGCGACGAGTGTGACGGCGATGAACGGGGCGATCTTTCGTCCCTTGATCTTACCTTTCCGGACGAACGGTATGGTCGCCCCGATCGACATCAGCGTCAGGCCGAACATGTTCGTAGCGATCGCCACCTTTGGGTCGATGCCCGCCTGGAACATCGCCGGAACGGCGATCAGCGAATTACTGCCCGTGACGACACCGATCAGGCTCGTGAGAAAAAAAACCGCGATGAGGACCATAAGGACCCAGGCCGTCATCTCGTCCGTCCCCTCGCACGCGAGATGCCGAGTTTGTCCTCGAGATCACGGATGGCCCGTGTCAGCCGGAGCACTTCGCCCTTGCCCGTTGGTTCGCCGCGGATCACTTCCTCGCAGGTGAAGAGTGTGCGTTCGATCTGTGCGGCGTCGAGACCGGTCCGCTCAGCTATTCGTACGGCCAAGTCGTGCGTCGTTGCTGTGTTGTCCATTCCAACCGCGCGGGAGGCCCGGCGACGGAACTCGTTAAAGATATTCTCAATAGCCAGGTCGTGAGCACGGGTGCGCTGCTGCAGCGCGGCCATAGCTGCTACATATTCGAGTTTTGATAGCCGGTCGGGATCCGGCTCGGGCACCGGTCGCGCGAACCGCCGGCTCTGCGAATAGAACACGAAACCCACAAGCAGAACAAGTTGAAGGAAGATCGCGACAACCGGCGTGCCCGCGAAGAACTGAAAGAACCGATTGTTGTTCGAACCGTATCCCTGGTGATACTCGTCAAAGGCCACGATCCCGTCCTTTACCGAAACGAGGTTAACCGCAAGCTGGGCATTATCGACCAGGGCGATGCCGCCATTGGAAACAATATACGGATCGGCGAGAAAAACGATCCGGCCCGCACCGTATGGAACATCGACAAGAAGATCCTTTGCATCGACGCCCACGTGCGTCATAGGCGCTTCAAACTCCCCGTGTTCAGCGTTGTCGGCGTTTCGGGTGAACCCAACGGTCGCCGCGAACCGCGACGGCTGGACGGCATTGACTCCGGTCGTAAAGACGGTCGGCTGGACGGGTTTAACGGCCACGATGCCGCGCGTCATCTGCTGTTGATCGAACGGGTCTACCGAATAGATATCGTGCCACGGGCCGTCTTCGAACGAGATCTTCCAGCCCGCGTCCGTGACGCTCAGATCTTCGGGCGGGGAGCGGTCGATCAGCACGAGCCGGC
>CAZSOE010000345.1:0-2985 GCA_964608335.1 uncultured Chloracidobacterium sp. | reverse complement strand
AAAGCTTTGTTGATGAGCTTGCGTCGGCAGCCAAACAGGACGCCGTCGCGTATCGCCGGCTGCCCGTCGAGTTCGGGTTTCTCCTCACGCAGCTTTACGGATTTATGGACCAATTCCCAAACGGCCCGAGCACGCCGCAGATGCTGATGCAGCTTTCGGTCTATGGCAGCGAGGCCGATTCGTGGATAGCCGACGGCCCGCCGCTGCCGGTCCAGAAGGCGATGCGTGTAGTGATGGCACCGACCGCGAGGCTGTTGGGTTACAAATATTATTACGAGGAATATCGACCGAAGCACTAAGGTCGATCATTGACGATGAAAGCACTTCTGACCCTGATCTTTTCGTTGCTGCTGGTTACATCCGCCATCGCGCAGACAAAACCCCCGACCGAATCGGCGATGGACCGTTTCCTGCGTTATGTGAGGATCGACACGCAGTCGGCCGAAGACGCGGGAAAGTTCCCGAGCACTGAGAAGCAGCTTGTGCTTGCGCGGCTGCTTGAGAAGGAGCTCAAAGATCTCGGCGTGCAGAATGTTCGGATCAGCGCCGAGGGCATTGTTTACGGCATGGTGCCGGGGAATCTGGCCGACAATTCGAAGGTGCCGACGATCGGGTTTATCGCGCATATGGACACGTCGCCGTCGGTTTCCGGTGCGAACGTCAACCCGATCATTCATCGCAACTATCGGGGCGGGGATATTGTTTTGCCGAAGGACAAGACCCAGGTGATCACGGTCGCGCAGAATCCGGATCTCAAGAACCTGATCGGCGACGACATCATCACGGCCGACGGCACGACGCTGCTGGGCTCGGACGACAAATCGGGCATTGCTGAATTGATGACGATGATCGACATTCTTAAACAGAATCCGTCGATCAAACACGGCAACATTGCCATCGCGTTCACGCCCGACGAAGAGGTCGGCGGGCCTATGGACCAGTTCGATATCGCGGGCTGGGGAGCGAAGTTCGCATACACCGTCGACGGCGAACAACTCGGCGACATCTCGAACGAGACCTGGTCTGCACGCACCGCGACAGTGACGTTTCATGGAAAATCGACGCATCCGGGAACGGCGAAGGGAATAATGGTCAATTCGGCCTACGCCGCGGGCGATTTTCTCGCATCTTTCTCGCGGTATCCGTTCCGTCCCGAAACGACCGCGGGACGAGTCGGCTTTCTGCATCCCTATGCCGGCAACCTCGATATCGAAACCTCGACGGTCAAGATCCTGATCCGCGACTTCGACCTTTCCGGTGTCGCGGCGAAAGAGAAGACGATCAAACAGATGGTCGCGGCCACGCAGAGGAAATTCCCGAAGGTCAAGATCGAATATGCGAGCGTTCTGGGCTACCTGAACATGAAAGAGGTCCTGAAGAACCACCCGCAGCTTACCGATTACGCCATCGAGGCGGCAAGACGCGCGGGCGTGACCGCAAAGCTGCGTCCGATACGCGGCGGGACCGATGGCTCGCGGCTGACCGCCCGCGGACTGCCGACACCGAACCTGTTTACCGGCGGGCACAACTTTCACGGCAAGCTCGAGTTCAATTCGCGAAAGGGTTTAGAGAAATCGACCGAGACCCTTGTCAATCTCGTCCAGATCTGGGCTGAGAAGTCCCAGTAAGATTTTTCCGCGGATAGGCGCGGCCTATCCGCGGCAAAAGAAATTCTTACTTCTTTCCTGTGTACAGCTCCGGAAATTTCTCTTTTAACGCCGCGAGCTTTGGCAGGTCGTGATACACCACGTACGGGGCGTCGGGATTCTTTTTGACGTAATCCTGATGATATGCCTCGGCGTCATAGAACTTATCGAGAGCTACGACCTGCGTGGCGATCGGTTTGGCAAAGACCTTGGCGCCGTCGATGGCCTTGATGTAATCCATCGCTGCTTTTCTTTGCGCGTCGGTTGTGTAAAAGATCGCCGACCGATATTGCGGTCCGACGTCCGGGCCCTGACGGTTCACCTCGGTCGGATCGTGTGCGACCGAGAAGAAAATGGTCAAGAGCTGCGTGTAACTCACCTTCTCGGGATCGAAAGTTACCTGTACCGATTCCGCGTGGGTGGTGCTGCCCGAGCTGACCTTGTCGTAATCGGCCGACTTTGCATCGCCGCCGGCATAGCCCGATCTAACTTCACTCACGCCCTTTACGTGTTCGAAAACAGCCTCAACGCCCCAAAAACAACCGCCGGCAAAAACGGCCGTCTGTGTACCTTTTGCCGTTTCAGCCTCTACTACAGGGGCGACCGCCCTCAGGTCGACGGATTCCGACGAACTCCTTGCAATGTTGCACGCACTGGCGGCGAGGAGGGACAAGATCACTAATAGGCTCATAGATCTACCCATAAAGACGATGTTTGTAACTGTTGACAATTATACTCGATAAACGTCCGCTTATAGATTCCCGCACGGCGGACTATTATTCCGATCGAGCTTTGGTAAAATCGAACTTCAACAAATGCGTAATACGGTGATCGAATCGTCAAGGGCACCCAAGCCGGTCGGACATTATCCGCATGCCCGGCGTGTTGGGAATTTGCTGTTTCTTTCCGGCGTCGGCCCGCGGACGCGCGGAACCAAGCAAATTCCCGGCGTCGAGTTGAACGAAGCGGGCGACATCTTGTCGTACGATATCGAGGCGCAGTGCCGGTCGGTCTTTCAGAATGTTCGCTACATCGTCGAGGACGCTGGGTCGTCCTGGGAGAACATCGTGGATGTGACGGTCTACCTCACGAATATGAAGGACGATTTCGCGGTGTATAATAGGGTGTACGCCGAGCATTTTAAGGACAACAAGCCAGCTCGCACAACGGTTGAGGTCGGGGCGTTGCCGACGCCGATCGCGATAGAGCTGAAAGTGATCGCTACGATCGAATGAGTCTTTCTTTGTGCCCTTTGTGTCTTTACCTCTGTGCCTTCGTGTTTCAAAAGGGAGTTAACACAAAGGTCACAAAACGATGACACAAAGGACACAAAGAGGAC
>CAZSOE010000344.1:0-2986 GCA_964608335.1 uncultured Chloracidobacterium sp. | reverse complement strand
TATCAGGCGCTCTCTGAGCATTGCCACAGGACGGAGCCCTTCGCTGAAACCTCCTCAGCCCGTGCCGTCACGAGCGAAAGCGTCGACTGCTGTCCGATGACGGTCAGTTTTATCGGCGTTCCATTCGAACGGCTGGCTTTTTCCCTTGAGGCGGCTCCGGTCACGGCAATTACGAAAACCGCCTTTGCACGGCTGACCGACACCCCGGTCGCAAGGCGCATCGTCCCAAAGACTTACCTCGGCCCACCGCTTGATCACCGTGACGAACGCGTGCAGCACTGCATCTTCCGGATCTAAAAATTCTCCTCATCAACCCTGGTCTCCGATTCAGAAGGCTGTGGCGATCGTATGCCACAACCTCGAACGGAATGGAGTTTCTGTTTAATAGGAGAAAGATCATGAAGAGACGTTTCTTGGCAATACTTGCGATCATGGCCGTCTTCGGCCTGGCGATCGCGGCGTATGCCTACACGCGGACAACGACGGAAGCGACCGTTGCAGCATGCTGCTGCATAGACTCGTGCCCGATGAAGAACGCCGACATTAAGTCGGCCGATCATGCAAAAGGTGAGCACAAATGCTGCGGCGAAAGCTGCCCGATGAAAGGCGAGAACCACAAGTCGGGCGACCATGCCAAAATGGAAGGGCACAAGTGCTGCGGCGATTCCTGTCCTATGAAGAAAAAGGACGGCGAAACGAAAGGGACGGCAGTTTCTGCGTCGGAAGGCGACAAGAGCTGCTGTGACAATTGCGACTGCTGTAAGAGCAAGGGCACGGCAGCATCGATCTAGCTGAACTAAGCGGAGTTCCCGCAAGGGAACTCCGCTTCTCCAAAATGGAAAGTTGCTGTACCGAAGAATGCGGTCTTAGGCCCGAGAGCGCGACACAGAAACGAACATTGACGATGGTGCTGGCCATCAATGCAGTGATGTTCTTAGTCATCGTCGTATCTGCCCTCGTGGGAAGATCGGCGGCGCTGCTGGCCGACAGTCTTGACAACCTCGGCGACGCGTTTACATACGGAGTATCGCTTTTCGTTATCGCAAGAGGCGCGAGCGCAAAAGCGAAAGCTGCCCTTTTCAAAGGAAGCTTGATCCTCTTTGCGGCGTTGGTCATTTCTGTACAGATCGTCTACAAGCTCATGTTCCCGATAGTTCCGAGCTATGAGATCATGGGCGTATTCAGCATCGGCGGGCTTCTTGCCAATGCGGTCTGTTTGGGGCTCTTGTGGCGGCACCGGCACGAGGACGTAAACATGAGCTCGGTTTGGGAGTGTTCGCGAAACGACATAGCGGGGAACCTCTCGGTCTTTGTAGGTGCCGGTGCGGTCTGGTTCTTTTCCTCCGCGTGGCCCGATCTGCTCATCGCGGCTGGCTTAGTGGTTATGTTGGTGCGTTCGTCGATACGCGTGAATTCGTCGGCGTTGACCGTTCTTAGAGCGGCAAGTTCTTGAGGTGCGAATGAAGAAGGTAGCATTTACCGTTGTTTTTACTTTGGTCTGCGTGTTCAGTAGCCACGCGCAACCAAGCGGCAGCGTCCGCCTTAAGGGACAGGTCGTGTGCTCGGTTTGCTGGTTCGAAGCGGCGGACCGTAAGAAAACGGCATACGGCAATGCGGCGGACATTCAGTGCGCGAGCGATTGTTCGGAGAAGGACATACCACAAGCGCTGGCGGTCGAGGATGAAAAGGGTTTCACGCTTTACCTGATGGAGCCCGGGACGTTCAAGCCAAAGACGAAGGATTACCTTGATCTCGTGCCAAAACTGGTCGAGGTCGAGGGTGTTGTCCGCACGGAAAAAGACAAGCGATTTATAAAGGTCAACGCGCTTAAGGTGCTTGACGAGCGGCCGGTCAAACCAACGCCCGTGTCGGACGATGCCGTGCTTGCGCTCAGGGACCTTACAGGAGCCGATCAGTCGCTTGCCGGTTATCGAGGGCGCGTAGTTGTTCTAAATTTTTGGGCGACGTGGTGCGAGCCGTGCAAGAAGGAAATGCCCGATCTGTCGGCGATCCAGAACGAATACGCTGCGCTTGGCGTTCAGGTCATCGGTGCCGCGGGCGATGAGGCGGCGGATTCGGCGAAGGTCCTGAAGTTCGTTCGCGACTTCAAGGTAAATTTTCCCGTTTGGGTCGGTGCGACGGCCGACGATATGAAGCGCTTCGGCGTCGGCGAAGTTCTGCCCGCGACTGTTATTATCGACAAGGCGGGCAAGATCGTCTGGCGCGAGATCGGCATCATCAAGCCGGTCGATCTGAGAAAGGAACTCGACAAGCTTCTGTTGCCCAAGGTCGCCGAGGCGACGAAGGTTGCGAGGGCAGAAAAAGCAAAAACGAAGAACGCGTCGCTCGTTCCGGCATGACCTGTTTGACCGGGCGAAGGCCAGGCTGTCCGGGGGACGGCCGATAACCCCAAAAAGTTCACGTTCGGATTGCGGCTGCTGCACGGGCAGGTCGACCGGGCCGCGGTGCGCTCGACGCTGATCTATCGTATGCATCCGCGGTTTCACCTCGGCGTCGAATACAACGCCAAGGTCGGCGAGGTCCATCCGCTCGTTACGTTCATCCCCGTGACCGAAACGCATAACCGCCCGGCCATTATATTTGGCATATCGTCGGACCGGATAGGCACGCCCGAGGGCGAGTCGTCCTTCTATCTGACGGCGAGCAAGGACCTCGAACACTGGACCGGCCTGCCCATCGCACCGTATGCCGGCATCGTTTATGGGACTTACGAGCACAGATTTCGAGCGATAGGCGGGTTGAATATCAGACTTCACTCGCGCCTGACGTCACTGATCCAATTCGACGGCGTCAAGGTGCACCCCGGCCTTACCTACACCTACAACGACGCCCATGCCTTCACTTTCCTGATGATCCGCGGAACACGGCCGGGAGTGACTTATACTTTTTCGTTTTGATCGGGAGATCGAATGGTGCCCTCGGAAGGATTCGAACCTACAACCAAGCGATTATGAGCCGCGTGCTC
>CAZSOE010000343.1:0-3019 GCA_964608335.1 uncultured Chloracidobacterium sp. | reverse complement strand
CGCCGGCTTCGAGTGCAGCGTCAACGGCGCGCCGTTCGCGGCCTGCATTTCGCCGCACACGACGCCGCCGCTCGCCGACGGCAATTACAACTTCCAGGTCCGCGCTGTCGACGATCAGGGCACGTCCGACCCGACGCCCGAGGTCACATTCTTTACTATCGACACCGTGCCGCCCACGATCAATTACGGCGCGGTCCAGACAAACTCGACCGCGGACGTGACCTTTACTGCGAACGTTTCCGACAACCTCGCCGTTGCCGAGGTCCGCGTGTTCTTCTCGCTGAACGGAGGGCCGTTCAACTCGGCAGTCTGCGCCGCAATGCTGCCCGAAGGCGCCGCCGACCCGTATCAATGCACCATTCCCGGCCAGCCGTCCGGCACCGCCGTCGCTTACTACGTCCGGGCGACCGATACCGCGGGCAACAACGCGTTCGAGCCGCCCGCCGCGACGCCGAATATGTACCTGACCGGCACCGGCGGCGAAGTGCCCAGCGGAACATACAGCACGCTGTTCCTCTCCGTTGGCGCGACGCTCGGCGGCAATGTTACGGTCGAGGACGCACTCATTTTTGCCGCATCCTCTATCGTCGATACCGGCGGCAACACCCTAACACTCGCCTGCGCCGCGACCGTGACGGGGGCCGGCCCGAACAGCTACATCGTCGGCCAAGTCGAGAAGCAGTTCTGCGGTATCGAGATCTTTGTGTTCCCCGTCGGGACGGCCGCTGGTCCGCGTCCCGACGCACCCGAAGGCGCGTCCGAATACTCGCCGCTTACGGCCTCGGTAAGGTCCGTCGGTACGATCGCCGGCGAACCGGCCGAGGGCTTCGTTAATTCATTGACCGTCTCGGTGACCGACGATTGGCTCCCCGGCGTCGTCCAGGCGTCGGGCGTTTCGCGATACTGGAGCGTGACCGAGACCGGCAGCGTCAACGCCGACCTCGGGATGACCTACCTCGATCAGGACATCAACGGCATCGAGGCAAACTACAAGCCGTTCCGACGAAGCGGCGGCACCACGGTGGCATACCCGTCGTTCCTTAACGATCCGGGCACCAATACTACAAGCGCGCTGAATGTCACTGCGTTCTCCGACTGGGGCATCGGCGCACTCGTCCCGACCGCGGCGGACGTCTCTGTCTCGGGACGCACGATCGGCGCGAACGGCGCCGCGGTCCGCGGCGTCCGCATCACGCTATCGGGCGGGACGTTGACCGCCCCGCGGACCGCGCTCACAAACGCGTTCGGATATTATTCGATCGGCGGTCTCACGGCAGGCGAAACTTATATCATTACCGCCGGTTCGAAGCGATTCGTGTTCCAGCCGCCAACCCGCGTCGTGACCCCGGGCAGCGACCTGATAAACATTGATTTCGTCGCCGAGCCGTGAGGGGTGAGGGATGAGAAGTCGAGATATGAGAAGTGAGAAGTGAGAAGTGAGAAGTGAGAATTGAGAAGTGAAAATGTTCCCACCTCTCACGTCTCACATCTCATTTCTCACTTCCGACTTCTGACCCTATACTCTTTCCGTATGTCCCATTATGATATCGGCCCGATCGATCTCGCCGCGATCGAGACCTACGAACTCGCATCGCGGCCGAGCAAAGTGACCGTCGCCGATCTCGCGGTGCCGCCCGCCGAGGGCGACTCGGTCGCCGACCTTCTCGGTAAGCTGCCGGACATACTCGCGGTCAAGAGCCTTCGCGCTTTGGCGAGCGAGATGCGCCGCGCGCGCGACGGCGGCAAACCGATCATCTGGGGCTTTGGCGGCCACGTGATAAAGTGCGGGCTTGCCCCGATCGTCATCGACCTGATGGAGCGTGGGTTTGTTACCGCGATCGCCGTCAACGGTTCCGTGCTCGTTCACGACACCGAGATCGCACTGGTCGGTTTTACAAGCGAGGATGTCGATGCGACGCTCGGCAAAGGCGCCTTCGGCGCGGCGCGCGAGACCGGCGAGATACTCAATAACGCAGCCCGTGCGGGCCACGTTGCGGGCATCGGACTAGGCGAAGCGATGGCCCGGGCGGTGACCGATCTGAAGCCGCCGCACGCCGACAAGTCGGTCCTGTGCGCAAGCTACGCACGCCGCCTGCCATTCACCGCGCACCTGACGATCGGTGCGGACATCGGCCATTTCCACCCGTCGGCCGACGGTGCCGCGCTTGGCGCTACATCGCACACGGATTTCCGCTTGTTGTGTTCCGTCGTGAAAGAAATGAACGGCGGCGGCGTTTACATCAACTACGGCTCGGCGGTCGTGATGCCCGAGATCTTCCTCAAAGCAGTAACGGTCGTCCGCAACCTCGGCCACGAACTGCAGGACATCGTCACCGCCAACTTTGATTTCGTCCAGCGATATCGCCCGATGACCAACGTCGTCCATCGCCCGACCGCCGGCGGAGCCGGCCGCGGCTATTCGATAACCGGGCATCATGAGTTGACGATGCCGCTATTCGCCGCGCAGCTTGTTTGTGGAAAGTAACGCAACGTATGCATAAACTCAGGATGATCGTCGCCTCGGCTCTCATCTTTTCCCAAGGCCTGTGGGTCGTTGCGCAGATCCCTTACTCGGACCAGCAATTCGCTGCGTTTGACGGCAAAGGCGTCCCGGCGACGATCGATCAGATCGTGAATTCGATCGGAAATTACGATGTCGTTTTCCTCGGCGAGCAACACGACGATGCGGTCGGCCATGCCGTACAGTTCGAGCTGTTCAAGCGAATTGTCGAGAAATATTCGCGCGACCGCCGCGTCGTCCTTTCCCTCGAGATGTTTGAACGGGACGTGCAGACGGTGCTCGACGAATATCTGGACGGGCTGATCTCGGAACAGCATTTTCTTCTTAGCTCGCGCCCGTGGGGAAATTACCGATGGGATTACAAGCCGTTGGTTGAGCTAGCGAGGGAGAAGAAGCTTCGGGCCATCGCCGCGAACGCACCGCGACGCTATGTCAACATGGTCTCGCGCGGCGGGCGCGCTTCATTGGACGGATTGTCAAAGCAGGCGCGGGGCTGGC
>CAZSOE010000342.1:0-3021 GCA_964608335.1 uncultured Chloracidobacterium sp. | reverse complement strand
ACGGGATTTGAAAGATCCGATCTCTGTCCCTCGTATGCACCGAAGAAGAACGCTTTGTCCTTTACTATCCGGCCGCCGATGGTCCCGCCAAACTGATTGATCTGGCCGGGCGGCCGCGGACGTGCCGCGGCGCGCAGGTTCGGATTGAGCGCATTGAGCGACTCGTCACGAAAGTACTCGAAAGCGCTTCCGGTAAAGCTGTTGGTCCCCGACTTTGTAACGACATTGAGCACGCCGCCCGCCGCACGACCGAACTCCGCCGAGAAACCGTTCTGGTTGACCTGAAACTCCTTGACCGTGTCTATTGAGAATTGCGAAGGCGCGCGGCCCGACCCGATGCGGCCCGACGACTGGCCGAAGAAGGTGTTGTCGCTGCTTGCCCCGTCGATCTGAACGCTGTTGAGGGTGCCTTTCTGCCCGCCGATCGCGAGGTCACCCGATCTTGTCGGGTCACGCACGACCCCGGGCGTAATGGTCGCAAAGTCGAGGAAGTTGCGGCCGTTGGTCGGCAGGTTGATCACCTGTCCCTCGCCAACCGTGGACGAAACAGAGGTTCTTGTGACCTCGACGCCAGCGCCGGCGGTCACCTCTACGACGTTCACGCTCGAACCGGCGGCGAGCGTTATCTCGAGCGAATTCTTGGCGCCGACAGTAACAACGACATTTTCGTACTTCGCCGCCCCGAACCCTTGCGTGGCGGCAGTCTCGACCCGGTAAGTGCCGGGGGGTAAAAGAACAAAGATGTAGTTGCCATCACCATCCGACTGGACTGATTTCGTCAGTCCCGTGGAAATGTTGGTAGCGGTCACCTTCACATTCGGGACAACTGCGCCGTTGGCGTCAACGACCCGGCCTTCGATGTTTCCGGTGGTCGACTGCGACTGGGCCGCGGCCGAGATAAAGGTCGATATCACAAAAATAAACAAAATTGCAGCTCTGCGCATACAGGTGTCTCCTAGTTACTAGGTCTACTGACTGGATCGTCCCCTTTTTAAATGGTCGGAAAATTTACTGATGATAGGCCAGAGCGCACCGGGCGCGCAAGCGGCGAGCCGAGTTTTCTCGGCTGGGATCAGGACGGGCAATGACGGCGGGTTTTTCCGGGCCTACGGTTCGCCCTCGACCCACCGTTCGCCGTCGGCATAAACCTCTTTCTTCCAGATGGGAACCGTGCGTTTCAGCTCTTTGATGAGCCACTCGCAAGCCTCGAAGGCGGCTCTCCGGTGCGGGGCGGCGACGGATATAACGACACTCGTCTCGCCGATCTCGAGGCGTCCGGTGCGATGGACAATTCCTATATTTGAGATCTCAAATTTGAGATGCGCTTCGGTTATGAGTTTCTGCATCTCCTTCAACGCCATCTCGTCATAAGCCTCGTAAACAAGATAAAGCGTTTCTTTTACCGAGCCGTCATTCTGTTTCGTAACGCCGCGGGCGTACCCGTCGAGCGTCACCGTCGCTCCACATTCGGGCGGAACGACGCGACGCGCGACGCTGTTGATGTCGATCGGCAAGCTTGTGATCTCGCTGAAGTCCATCAGCCTCCCGACACGGCGGTGAAGATCGCGATCTCGTCGCCGTCGTGGACGGATTCGTGGCCCCCGGCGAATTGTTGATTGAGGGAAAAAAGTAAGCGGTGGGCGCCGAGACGCGGATAGGTCTCGCAGAGTTCGTCCAGTATCGAACTCACGTTCGAAAAACCGTTTGCGGTGACAATTACCTCTCGGTTCCCGGTGGCCTCGGCCGTCGCTCCGAAGAAGAGGATCTTGATCGACATTGACCTATTTGATCGCTCCTTCGATAGGGCTCGACGCTGATGCGTACAGACGTTTGGGCATACGGCCCGCAAGAAAGGCGAGGCGACCGGCTTCGACGGCGAGGCGCATCGCGGTGGCCATCTGCTCGGGGTTGCCAGCCTCGGCTATCGCCGTGTTCATCAGGATAGCATCGGCCCCGAGCTCCATTGCCTCAGCCGCGTCCGACGGCACGCCGACGCCCGCATCGACGATGATCGTCGCTTCGGGGAGTTGTTCGCGCATGATCCGAAGATTCGACGCGTTCTGTACGCCCATTCCCGAGCCGATCGGTGCGGCGAGCGGCATTACCGCCGGACAGCCTGCATCGAGCAGCTTGCGGGCCATGATCAGATCATCGGTGAAGTACGGAAGAACGACAAAACCCTCCTTGACCAGCGCCCTTGCGGCTTCGAGCGTTTGCTCATTGTCCGGAAGCAGAGTGACCTTGTCGCCAATGACCTCAAGCTTGATCCAATCGGTCTCGAGCGCCTCGCGCGCAAGGCGCGCCGTTCGAATGGCGGAATCCGCATCGTAACAGCCTGCCGTATTCGGCAGGATCTTCATCTTCGGATCGAGATGATCGAGGAACGATTCGGCCGAGCCGTCCAGCGGAACGCGGTTGACAGCGACAGTCACCATCTCGGCGCCCGAAGCCGCGTGAGCGGACTTCATCTCGTCGAACGAGCGGTACTTTCCGGTGCCAATTATGAGCCGGGAGGAAAACGTCGCGCTGGCGAGCGAGAAACTATCTGACATCTATTAAGAAGTTTCCCGCAAAGACGCAAAGAACGCAAAGGAGTTTGACACCGCGATCCGCGATCCGAAATCCGCAATTGGGATCATCCCCCGCCCACAAAGTGAACGATCTCCACTCGATCGCCATCGCGGAGTGCGGTCTGCGGCCACGCTGTGCGGGGCACGACCGACCCGTTCAGCTCGATCGCAATGCGCTGTTGTGGGAGCGCAAGTTGCCGAATGAACTCAGCGAGATCGGTTTGCTCGACATCGCGGTCCTCGCCGTTGAGTGTGATTCTTACCACACCTTGATTGTAGTGAATCGTTCGGTGCGAAGGGAATCAGCCTGCCGTCACGATGCGGCGAAGCTCGATCTGCTCGCCGTCGTTCGTTGCGCGGATCAGCAGTGCGGCGCGGCCGTTTTTGAAGTGCGGAACCTGAATGTGCACTTTGGCAAGGCCGTTCGCGTCTGAGTTCGAATGGAAGATGA
>CAZSOE010000341.1:0-3036 GCA_964608335.1 uncultured Chloracidobacterium sp. | reverse complement strand
GAGCATCTGCGTCGCCGTGATCACGAACCGGTCGTTCGCGACGGCCTTCTCGATAATCAGTTTCTGGTAAACCGGGACGAGGTCGACGCGTGTCTCAACGCCCAGATCCCCGCGGGCCACCATCACGCCGTCGGTTACGGCAAGGATGTCGTCAAGATTGTCGATCGCCTCGGCCTTCTCGATCTTTGCGACAAGCAGCGGCCGCCCCTGGTGTCTTTTGTTGAGTTGCTTGATAGCTTCCTTTGCAACCCGACAGTCCTCTGCGGTCCGGACGAACGAGAGTGCGATGTAATCGGCGTTCTGATCCATCGCCCATCCCAGATCGGCGTGGTCCTTTTCGGTCATCGAAGGGATCGGCAGTGTTGTCCCCGGCAGATTGATGCCCTTTCGCTCGCCGAGCCAGCCGCCGGTCACCACGACGCACAGGACGTCTTCCCCAGAAACCGATTCGACGATCAGCTCGATCGAGCCATCATCGATCAGGATCCGCGCGCCTTTTTCCACCGCCGCGGGCAACCCGACGAAATTGGTCGATACCTTACGCTCGTCGCCTTCGACCTCCTGCGCAGTGATCGTAAACTGCTGCCCTGCAGTTAGTTCCACCGGTCCGCCGTCTTTCAGGGTTCGGGTCCGGATCTTTGGGCCCGCCAGGTCAACGAGAACCGCCAGCGGCTTTTGCAGCGCAATCGCAGCCTCGCGCGCTGCGGCGAGACGGTTGCTGTGCTCTTCATGCGTGCCGTGCGACATGTTGATCCGCACGGCGGAAAGGCCGGCCACGAGCATCGATTCGATGACAGGCCGGCTGCCGGAGGCAGGACCGATCGTCGCAACTATCTTTGCCTTGCGCATTGGGACAATTCTAACTAAAGTCTCTGACTTTCATAAGATACCGGTTGACGGTCGCGACAAACGTCGCATGTGACCAGGTCAGCGGCGATACCGAGAGATGTTCGCCAGTGATCGGATCGATCTGCTCTGCCAGGACACCCGAAGGCAAAGACCGTCTGACAACCCAATCGAGGGTGGAAAGCACAGGCTCGAGGTCCGCTGCGGAATTAGCTTTTTCGAGATAGAAATCGGCAAGCCAGAGCGTGCAGTTGAACCACGGATTGCCGGTTACTTCGGACGACGCACGGACGTAATCGTCATTCTCGAAACGTGCGACGCCGCCGATATCCGTTTTGATCAGCAGCACGTCCTCGATCGCCTTCATCGTTCCGACAACCATTTCGTCCATGGGGTCGAAACAGCCGAAATAGAACACCCCAAAAAGCGAGGCATCGACCGTCACATCGGGTCTGTAACCATCGTCCGTCGGTTCGAGCGCGCGGCAGAACCGGCCGAGTCTCGGGTCGTACAGATGTTCGCGCAAAGCGGTTACAATTTCGGCCGCCACGGTTTCGTACCTCAGCGCCCGGTCTTTCTCGGCGAACAGCGACGCAAACTTCGCGGCGGCGCGAAGCCCGGCAACGACGGTCGAGCACGTGAACGTATGTATTCCCCAGCGATTTTCCCAGAGGTTCCAGCTTGGACTCGGAAGCCCGAGGTCGCCGTCACGGAATGCCGTCATAAATTCCGCGCACCTCACGACCAACCGGCGATATATCCTGTGGGCGAACTCGATGTCGCGATACCGGTCATAGTGCTGCCAGAGCGCCCATAGGACAAGTGCGGTCTCGTCCTCCTGGATCGGCATCACCTTTTGCCGTGTCCGCATGTCCCACGCCGCGTGCCAGCCCGATGCAACCGTTCCGTCCGGATTGTACTTCTGGCAAAAGTAACCGTCCTTGTGCACGATGCGGCCGCAGAGGTCGTAAAACGCTCGCGTCACGCCCGAATATCCCGCCATATCGAGCGCATTCGCAACAAAGGCACCGTCCCGTGTCCAAAGATAGCTGTAATGGTCCGTCGCGCGCTCTGTCACGTCGGAATCGTTCGCGGCAAGTATCGCGCCGCGGTAATCGATCTGCGTGTGCATGATCAGCAGCGACCGCTTGTAGAGATCGACGGTGTCGGCCGACAGGTCGGCAAAATCGACATCGTTCTTATTG
Organism: uncultured Chloracidobacterium sp.; assembly: GCA_964608335.1. Classification (GTDB taxonomy): domain Bacteria; phylum Acidobacteriota; class Blastocatellia; order Pyrinomonadales; family Pyrinomonadaceae; genus OLB17. The sequence goes on along the minus strand of CAZSOE010000341.1, from coordinate 985 downwards.
ACCCAGGCGCGCCAGTAATTGGCTGTGTAGTCGAGATAGACCTGCGGCCGGCGTTCGAGAACGTGATCATTCAGGGCCGCAACCTCGTCCCGCGTCGAACCTGCCGCGATCCAATAAAAGAACTCATAGCTGCCGTTCGCGCCGAGCTCGAAATGCACTCCGATCGTCGAATCCACCGAACCTTCGGTGACAGCTCCACCGTGCAGCTCGCCGTCCTCGGCGTCGCGCCACGTTCCTTCTTTCTCGCGAAACGCCTTGCGGCCGGTCGCGAAGCTCGTAAAGTGCGGTTCGGTGTTGATCAGGAAGTAACGGTGCTTCTTGTAATGGATGATCGCCTGACTGTCCGGGTCGTAATATGCCGTATCGCCAAACTTGTTCTCATAAATGCGGAAGTCCTGATGCAGGAAGATGCGAACAGCCCTGACTGCGTCCCGGGTGTTTTGGACGCCGACCCGCCGAAGAAGGATGTTATCGTGGCTCGCAACTGTGTCGTTGCACGTAATGTGAAGACCGAGCTCCGGGTTGTTCAGCCCCACGTCGGTTACGAGCGTTTCCGGCTGGTATCGTAGGTCGCGCGTCCAGTCCTCGGTCGATATCCACGAGAACTGGCCGTCTACCCAAACACCAAACCGAAACGGGTAACCCTCGGTGTGGTTCTCCTGGCCGACGTGCGGAAAATAGATGTCACGGATCTGGTATTTGTCGTCGAAGTTGACTAGCAAACTACCGTTGCCGACGGGAAGGTCACGCATAAACTTCGATCAGTGTTTTTGAATGGCGCACGACACCACTCGCGGCCCTGTTCCCAAACAAAACAGACGTGCCGCTCCTCGGCCCTGCGATCAACGCATGTCGCTCAGATCTTGCCCAGGTAAACAGTCAGCTTCGATTCGTCAGACTCACTCATCGCCAGAATACGCACCGTCATTACATGGCGACCCTCTGCGAAATCCATAAGCTTGTAGATCCCCGACCGATGCGACTG
>CAZSOE010000340.1:0-3038 GCA_964608335.1 uncultured Chloracidobacterium sp. | reverse complement strand
GCTCTCCCGAGCGGGATGCCACCCCTCGTTCTGGCCTTGAAACTGCCCGGCCAGTGCTTTCAGCCGGGTAAGGAGGGGAGCCGGAGACGAGCGTTTCGGCGAGGAGGTTGAAGCGTTGGATGTGCGATTCGAAGCGGCGGCGAGAATACTGGACGGTTGTGCCTTGGTAGATCTGGAACGCCCAGTCGGACGATTGCGCCAGCAATAATTCACGCGCCATTTGATTGAGAATCCGTGTCGGAACGCGGGCATCCTTGCCCGCATCGCCGCTCGCGGCGAGATGTTCCGTTGCATTCGTCAATTCAGGCGTGCGTGAATATCGAGGAGCGTCTTCGTGCTTCGCACTCATGCGGGCAGGGATGCCCGCGTTCCGGCAAACGCGTCCGGCAAGGTCCGTCATTCTGCGTTCCGCATCGTGTTGGTACGGATACATCCACGCGTTGTTTTCGTTGATCCACACCTTGTAGTAGCCGGCCTCGCCCCACGACGAAGCGGATGGCTGCTGCACCTGGATCGGCAGCCCCGAGTCGAGAAAGTCGCCGGGCGTGATGCATTCGATGTCGGATTGATCGAAATGGACCTGACGAAAAAAGAAATCGAGAAACTGCGGCCCCTCGTACCACCAGTGGCCGTAAAGCTCTGCGTCATAAGGGCTTACGACTAGCGGTGTGTGGCCTTCGAACGTCGCCCGGAGCGCGCGCGCCTGGCTTATTCTGTTTTGAATAAAGTGCGCGGCGTCGCGGCCCGCCTGCTCACGCGCGAGCGAGGGAATGTACGGCTGCTTGTTCTGCTGCGGCACATCGCGCCCCGTTATGCGATGGTATTTGAGACCAAGGTGGCGTCGCGCTCCGTCGGCGTGAAGATGCGGCGCGAGGTATTCGAGCGGCGCATCCCAGCCGATGTCGCGATAGAATTCGCGATAAAGAGCGTTGCCCGGATAACCACTCTCGGCCGACCAGACCTGCTGGCTCGTCTCGACATCGCGTGCAAAAACGGCAACTCCATTCGGCGTAACGACCGGTGCGTGAACGCCATAGCGCGGACGCGGATCGCCGTAGAGCAGCGCGTGCGTGTCTGAAATGAAATACTCGATGCCGGCCGACTTCAGCAGCTCGTCGATGCCCGGCTCGTAGGCGCATTCAGGCAGCCAGATGCCGCGGGGCGCACGGCCGAAATGTTTTTTGTAATTCGCGACGGCAACTTCTATTTGCGCGCGGCGAGCCTCGGTCGTGGAGATCAGCGGCAGAAATCCGTGCGTCGCACCGCACGTGATGATCTCGATCACGCCTTCGTCCTGCAGCTCGCGAATTGCGTTGACGAGATTGCGTTTGTACCGGTCGTTCCAAAGATCGAGCGAGGCGGTCAGGTTCTCGACATACATCCGCGCGACGTCGTGAAACGCGGCGGCTTCGCTTCGGGTCCGATGTTCCTCTTTGCGCGCAAGCTCGATGAGGTTTTCGAGATGGCGGGTGTAGCGGGTCTGCAGCAGGTCGTCCGACAGCATCTCGCTGAGCGGCGGCGACACGTTGATCGCCAGCCTCGGCCTTGCGCCCCCTTCATACAACGACTGGAAGATGAAGATCAGCGGAAGATAGACCTCGGTGATCGCTTCGTAGAGCCAATCTTCCTCGAGGAATTCGGGATACTCCGGATGCCGCACGAACGGCAAGTGGGCGTGAAGTATGAGACTGAAATAGCCGGTCGGCATCAGATCTTAGCCACAGAGAACACAGAAGTCACGAGAAATGCGCCTGATACTCCACGAGAGGCGGCATCAACGGCGATCACTTTTGATCAGCTCCCGTAACGCCTCAGTTACCTTCTCGAAATAACCAGGGGTGACGACGCTAAACTTTCTCAGGACCTGATCTTGATCGATGGTAAAGAGTTTATGAATCTTGACGACCGAATCCTCGGGCAACATTCCGACCTCGAGATCAGCAGCCGTGAGCGCGACCGAATATTCGTCTTTCCGAAGATTCGTGGTGATGACGCAGACAACTACGTCCTGGAACTTGGAGTTGTAATTGTCATTCGAGACGACAAGGACCGGCCGTCTCTTTGAACTGCTGAGATCGGAGTAAGGGAACGGCACCAGCACAATGTCGCGCTGTCTACACTTTATCCCACCCACTGTCGTGATCCTCCCAGCCGTTATTCACCGAGTGCTCGGTGAGGTCCTCAGTGTATTCTCCGAGGTATAGCCCGTACTTGTCCTGGTAGAGCAGATCGATCAGTTTGTTGATACGTGCGAGCAACTCCGTGTCCTTGAGCAGGCTGAGTTCTTCCCGGAGTTTCTCGTATTCGCTCAATGGGATCTCGATAGTTTGCATGGCACCAACTATCTTAGCACCCTTTGCAACTTAACTATGACCGAGGACCGGGTGAGCTGATCGGAGCATAACGCTCAAGGCGGCGGCGGGTCGTTGAGCGGCGGGGGAAGGTGACGAGGCTCGAGCCGAAGGTGGCGGAGGAGGACTCGAGGTCCGCAAATTCTTCGCTATCGATCTCGAAGTATTCGCTGAGGACCGAGCCGGCGGTTTCGGCGGTGAGGCGTTCCGAATTTGCCTGCAGGAGAGCGAACAAGCGCTCGCCGATCTCAAAGCGAAGTTCTTCAAGACGCGCGCCGGCAGCCAGGGCGTTCATTGCAAAGCGAATGTCGCCGCCCGCGATCTCATCGACGCTGTGCGAGCCGTTCGTGAACCGCGAGAGCGCGGTGCGGGAGGCGGTGTCGGCCGCGATCGCGTCTTCGCCGGCCATCGCCACATCGACCGCGTCGCGACGGAACCCGGAAGCGTCGAGCACTTCGGCGAACTTCAGCGCCGAAACCGTCCAGCGCGCTTCGGCAGCGGGATGCGGACTGGGCGAGCGCAGAGGCGTCGTTACCGTGTTGGAATGCAGAATTCGAAAGTACGGACGATTGGTTGCGTAGAAACCGATCTCGGCGCGATATTCGCGGCCCGGTTCGGCGCGAAACCACCAATTGCCCTCGGGCTGGCACGGATGGATCTCCTCCGCGTCGGTCTCGGCATCGATCA
>CAZSOE010000339.1:2375-3043 GCA_964608335.1 uncultured Chloracidobacterium sp. | reverse complement strand
AGGTGCACGAAGGCACTGCGACGATGGACTGGATGGAGCAGGAGCAGGAGCGCGGTATTACGATCACGTCGGCTGCGACCACCTGTTTTTGGACACGCAACGGCGTCGAGCATCGCATCAATATTATCGACACACCGGGACACGTTGACTTCACGATGGAAGTTGAGCGGTCCCTTCGAGTTTTAGACGGCGCAGTTGCGGTTTTCGACGGCGTCGCGGGCGTCGAGCCGCAGTCCGAGACCGTCTGGCGCCAGGCCGACAAATACCGCGTGCCGCGTATTTGCTTTATCAACAAGCTTGACCGCGCCGGAGCCTCGTTCGACCGAAGTTTCGATTCGATCCTCAAGCGCCTCGGCGCCAATGCTGTAGCGCTGCAGATCCCGATCGGCCTCGAAGATCAACTGAAAGGCGTCGTCGACCTCATTGAGATGAAAGGCCTTGTCTGGAAGGACGAGACCAAGGGAGCACAGTTCGAAACCGTCGATATTCCGGCGGATCTCGTCGATTCGGCAAAGGAATGGCGGGAAAAGCTGGTTGAGGCGGTATCGTCGATCGACGACGACCTGATGCACAAGTATCTCGAGGGTCAGGAGATCTCTGCCGACGAGATCCGCAAAGCCTTGAGGAAGGGGACGATCGATCTCAAGATCGTGCCTGTTGTGACCGGC
>CAZSOE010000339.1:0-2365 GCA_964608335.1 uncultured Chloracidobacterium sp. | reverse complement strand
CCGGCTCGGCTTTCAAGAACAAGGGCGTTCAGACACTGCTTGACGCGGTTGTTGACTATCTGCCGTCGCCGCTCGACGTAACGGCGATCGAGGGCGTGAATCCGAAGACCGACGAGGTCGAAAGTCGTCCGGCCGATCCGAAAGTCCCTTTTTCGGGCCTTGTCTTCAAACTTATGGCTGACAAGCACCTCGGCCAACTCGCCTTCGTCCGCATCTACTCCGGCACCATCAAATCAGGCTCCTACGTCTATAACACCATCAAGAACACCAAGGAACGCGTCGGTCGTTTAATGATGATGCACGCGAACAAGCGTGAGGACGTCGAGACGGCGACCGCGGGCGAGATCGTCGCGATCGGCGGAATGAAGAATGTCACGACCGGCGACACGATCTCGGACGAGACCAAGCAGATCATTCTCGAATCGATGGAGTTTCCCGATCCTGTCGTTCGGGTTGCCGTCGAGCCGAAAACGCGTGCCGATCAGGACAAGATGGGTATCGCACTGAGCCGCCTCGCGTCTGAAGACCCATCGTTCCAGGTTTCTACCGATCACGAAACGGGCCAGACGATCATCGCCGGCATGGGTGAGCTTCACCTCGAGATCATCGTCGATCGAATGAAGCGTGAGTTCGGCGTAGAGGCTAATGTTGGTAAACCACAGGTTGCGTATCGCGAAACGATAACGGCCGCGGCACCCGGCAAAGAGATCTTCAAAAAGCAGACGGGCGGCCGTGGACAGTTTGCACATGTCGAATTGGAGATCGAACCGGCTCCCGGGGAAGGGTTCGTTTTCGAGGACAAGATCACCGGCGGTGCGATCCCGCGGCAGTTCATCAAGCCGACGATGGAAGGTATGCAGGACGCAATGCGCCGCGGCTTCCTCGCCGGTTATGAGCTCGTCGATATCAAGGCCAAGCTTGTTTTCGGTTCTTATCACGAGGTCGATTCGGACGAGAGGGCGTTTCATATCGCCGGCTCGCTTGCATTTCAGGACGCTGTAAAGAAAGCGAAGGCCGTATTACTTGAGCCGATCATGCGGGTCGAAGTGGTGACTCCCGAAGAATATATGGGAGCCGTCAACGGCGATCTGAACCGCCGACGCGGCCAGATCGAGAAGATGGAGCCGCGTCCGGGCAATGATACAGTCGTGACCGCGTTCGTACCGCTGTCTGAAATGTTCGGGTACACGACTGATCTGCGTTCGGCGACGCAAGGGCGTGCGACGTCGTCGATGCATTTCGAACGGTACGCTGAGGCTCCGAGAAACGTGGCAGAGGAGATCATCGCAAAGGTCAAGGGAGCGAGTAGCTAGCGTTGTGAGTCCCGCCTTCAGGCGGCTCAACAAAAAACAAGATGCCGCCTAAAGGCGGTACTCAAAACTTAGAGGAAAAGTATGAGCATAGAGAAATTCGATCGCAGAAAGCCGCACGTGAACATTGGGACGATCGGTCACGTCGATCGTGGGAAGACGACGTTGACGGCGGCGATCACGAAGGTGCTGTCGAAGCACAACCCGAAGATGGTGTTTCGGTCGTTTGATTCGATCGACAACGCACCTGAGGAAAAGGCACGCGGTATCACGATCGCGACGGCACACGTTGAGTACGAGACGCCGAACCGTCACTATGCACACGTCGACTGTCCGGGCCACGCTGACTATGTCAAGAACATGATCACGGGAGCGGCACAGATGGACGGAGCGATCCTGGTTGTTGCAGCGACCGACGGTCCGATGCCGCAGACGAGAGAGCATATTCTGCTCGGCCGTCAGGTCGGTATCCCGACGATGGTGGTCTTCATGAACAAGGTGGATGCGGTCGACGATCCCGAATTGCTCGAGCTTGTCGAGATGGAGATCCGCGAGCTTCTTAGCTCGTACGAGTATCCGGGCGATGAGATCCCTGTTATCCAGGGCTCAGCATTGAAGGCCCTCGAAGGCGACGCTACGTGGGAAGCAAAGATCGACGAGCTGATGCAGGCGGTAGACGATTACATCCCGACACCTGCGCGCGAAACGGACAAGCCGTTCCTGATGCCGGTTGAAGATATCTTTACGATCCAGGGCCGCGGAACGGTAGCGACCGGACGTATCGAAAGAGGCACCATCAATGTCAACGAGCCGGTCGAGATCGTCGGCATCCGTGAGACGAAGAACTCTGTTGTCACCGGCGTCGAGATGTTCAAGAAGCTGCTCGACTCTGGCATGGCAGGCGACAATGTCGGACTGCTGCTTCGTGGTATCGACCGCAAAGAGATCGAACGCGGGCAGGTGATCGTCAAACCGGGTTCGATCACACCGCACACGAAGTTCAAGGCCGAGGTCTACGTTCTGACCAAGGAAGAGGGCGGCCGTCACACGCCGTT
>CAZSOE010000338.1:0-3064 GCA_964608335.1 uncultured Chloracidobacterium sp. | reverse complement strand
TGAGAATCACCGCGGGGAGAAAACGGCCGTTGTACTGCGATGCCTGGGCAAGCGAATAAGCGCCGCAGTTTAGCAGGGCGAGTATCTCACCGGGTTCCACATCCGCAGGGAGCACGCGATGGTCCGGCAATCGTCCTTCGCCCTCAATATCAAAATATACGTCGCCGCCGTCACACAACGGTCCGGCGAGTTTGTACTTGGTATCGTGTGGTGAGGCTGCCCGCGTCGCGGAGATCAGATGGTAGTACCACTTGTAGGTTTCCATCGAGAGCAGCACGTTGAATCCAGCATCGGTCAGCAGCCACGAATCGATCTTCCGTGATCGCCGGCCATTGGACAGCGGACGCGATTTCGCATTTCGAACGGTGGTCAGGCATATGCCGGCATCAGCGACGATGCTTCGTCCCGGTTCGAGGAGGAGCGTGATATTACTGATCAGCTCCTGGTTCAGAGCGGACAGGCGCGCGATCTTTTCGACACGTTTCCACGCCTTGACGATAGAAGCCGCCGGGTCCAGATCGGCGCCGAACATTGCCCGCTGGCCGGGCTTCAGCTTTTGCGTGCCGCTTTTGTCGCGAAGATAGTTTACCGGAAAGCCGCCGCCGAGGTTCAGGTGCCGGAGCTTCACGCCGGTCTCACCGTAGACCACCGCCAGATAGACGAACAACTTTTCGAGCGCGTCGGCATACACGTCTGAGTCGGGATTCTGCGAGCCGATGTGAAGGTGTATGCCGCAGATGTCGAGGTACGGCGATTCTCTGTATGTGCGGACCGCCTCAAATGCCTCGTCGGGCATCATTCCGAACTTTGAGGTCAGCAGCGCGGTCTGGAGCCCGGTGTGGGTCGGGCTCTCGATCTCCGGGACAAGACGGAGGCTCACGTTGGCACGTTTCTTCAGCCGACGGGCCGTTCCTTCAATAAGCGAGAGTTCATGTAATGAATCCACCTGGATAGCGTAAATATCTGCGTCTATTGCCGCTTCTATCTCCCAAACTTCCTTGCTGGTCCCATTGAATATGATCTGGTCGCCGCGGAATCCGGTCTTGAGCGCCTTCCACAGCTCACCGCCGGAATTGACCTCGATATCGATGCCCGCCTGACGGACGGCACGAAGTATCGCCAACGTCGAAAGCGCTTTTGCGGCGTAGCAGATCTTAAGCGGCGGAGCGATCTGATCGGCGGCGCGGCGAATGCGTTCGATGTTGTCCCGGATGCGGTCCTTGCTGAAGACGAAAAGCGGCGTACCGTGTTTGCGCGCCAATTCGACGCCACTGACGCCGTCGATATGAAGACCGCCCGCGCGGGCTTCGAGAAAACCTTCGATCTCCCAAGGTAAGGGCATAGAAAATACCGGCCGCGGATGAATGTTGATAAAACGCGGATCAGACAAACATTCTAGATGTTGTTATCCGCGTCATCAGCATGGATCCGCGGCTAGGAACTTCGCTTTTGTTGAATCCCGCTACCGCGCATATGAAGGCCCGGTAGCGAGATCGGCAGACGACCGGTGATGTCCTGAGTGCCGAGTATCGCACGTGCGGCGGCGCGCTGCAGGCTCGGCATGTCGCCGTATGCGACCAGATAGGTTTTCATCGTCGGGAAGCCAATCAGCACATACGGATTGCCAAAACCGATGCCGATCACCTTTCGGTCCGACGCGAGCAACTCGCGCAAGATCGCGGCCCCGTTTTCAGGAATGCCCACACTGTTCCTGGCGCCCGAACGAACGCGGCCGAAGAGACCGACAACAACCATATCGGCATCATTTGCGGCCTTGTGCGCGGCGGCAAGCTGCTCGGCGGTCGAGTTCTCCTGGACGTATCCCGTCCCTATACGAGGAACCGCCTGGCGCAGGGTTGCGACGAGCGGGCCCATCGTAGCCGCGCCGTCGAAGCCGTTCGAGATGCCAAGCACGGCTATGCGTTTTGTCCGGTCGAGCGGCAGCGAGTTGTCATCATTTCGGACAAGCGTGATGGCGGCCGTCGCTATCTCGTCCGTTAGCTGGACCGTTTCCGTGTTAGAAACGATACGGTCGATCGCATCGATCGGCGTCTTACGCCCCTTGAATAAGCCAAGCTCATGTTTCCACGCAATCTGACGACGGACGGACTCGTCCAGACGTTCCATCGTGATCCGGCCGGATCTGACAGCGCCCACGAGGCCGCGGATCATTGCCTCGACATCGGCGGGTTTTTCAAGAATGTCGGTTCCCGCAAGCACGGCACGCACACCAGCCTCTTCCTGCGTGAAATAGATCGTAAGGCCGCTCATCGACATTGCGTCCGAGACGATAAGGCCTTTGAAGCCCATCTCCTTTCGCAAAATGTCCGTCTGCACTTTCGTCGAAAGCGTTGCGGGGACAGTAGCCTTTTGGTTCACAAGTTCGGCACCGGCCTCGGCATCGCCCTGGATAAAACTTCGAAGCGGCTTGATCTCTTCGCCGTCGATCTGCGGCAGCGCGATATGCGCGATCATGATCGATCCAATGCCGGCGTTCACCGCGTGCTTGAAAGGCACGAGCTCGACCGCGTCGAGACGCGATCGCGGCAGGTCTATGATAGGCAGGCCGCGATGGGAATCTATGTTCGTATCACCATGGCCGGGGAAATGTTTTGCCGTTGCGAGCACGCGCTGGCTTTGCAGGCCCTCGGCAAACGCCACGCCAAACCGGGCAACGTCCTGCGGATCTTCGCCAAAGCTACGTACATTGATGACGGGGTTGGCTGCGTTGTTATTGACGTCGAGGACAGGAGCGAAAATGTGCTGTATGCCCAATGCCCGCGCCTCGCGCCCCGTGATCACACCCATCCGACGGGCGAACTCCGGATTGCCCGTTGCCGTGACGGCCATCGCCCACGGAAAATTTGTCGCGTCCTCAAACCGCATGCCTATTCCTGTTTCGGCGTCGAGTGACATCAGGAGCGGCAGCTTTGCCGCCTCCTGCATTCGATTGGCGAGGATCGTCGTCTCATAGATCGGTGCGCCGAAAAAGATGATGCCGCCGACCTTGTTGTCGACGACGTGGCGTTTCAGGTCCGTGAAGAACGGGCTATCCTGGTTTGCG